>CAZPEJ010000632.1:0-3411 GCA_964585465.1 uncultured Ardenticatenaceae bacterium | reverse complement strand
AAACCAGAAAATGCCATCGGTAAACTCTTCTCCTGGCTGCGTGGTAAATAAGGGGGTAGGGATTAACCACAGATAAAACGGATAAGACGGATAAACACAGATTCTTTTTTTGTTTTTCCTCGCTGTGTCTCTGCGACGAATAAATAGGGATTAACCACAGATAAAACGGATAAGACGGATAAACACGGATTCTTTTTTTACTTTTCCTCTCTGCGTCTCTGCGCCCCTGCGCGAGAAAAACTCCTGGTGAAACAACAAAAATAGAGTAAACTAACGTGAAACGTGGTACCTGTTTTCACGTTTACCTACCGTGCCAGGTTTTGGCATCACCAATCTACCACAGGAGTATTGATTGCATGACGGAAACAGAGTCCTCTACCCCCTCCCATTTCATTCGTGAAATTGTTAAGGAGGATAATGCCAACAGTAAATATAACGGCCGTGTTTTGACACGTTTCCCCCCCGAACCCAATGGGTATCTGCACATCGGCCACGCCAAATCTATTAGCCTCAACTTTGGCCTGGCACAAGAATTTGGTGGAGCCACCAACCTGCGCTTCGACGACACCAACCCAACTAAAGAAGAACAAGAGTATGTAGACTCCATCCAGGCAGATGTGCGCTGGTTAGGGTTCAACTGGCAAGGGCCAGTGCGTTACGCCTCCGACTATTTCGACCAGCTCTACGACTGGGCGGTGCAACTGGTCAAGGCAGGTAAAGCGTATGTGGATGATTTAACGGCCGAAGAAATGAGGCAATATCGTGGCACCCTCACCGAACCCGGCACAAACAGCCCCTACCGCAACCGCTCGGTGGCAGAAAACCTGGATTTATTTGAGCGCATGAAAGCAGGTGAGTTTCCCAATGGGGCGCGGGTGTTGCGGGCCAAAATTGATATGGCTTCCCCCAATGTCAACCTGCGCGACCCGGTAATGTACCGTATTTTGCACGCCAGCCACCACCGCACCGGTGATAAGTGGTGTATTTACCCAACGTATGATTGGGCACATGGGCAATCAGATTACCTGGAAGGTATCACCCACTCTATTTGCACGTTAGAGTTTGAAGCACATCGGCCGTTATATGATTGGTGTTTGGACGCATTAGAACTCCCTACTCCCCGGCCGCAACAAATCGAGTTTGCCCGGCTGGCCCTCAACTACACCGTCATGAGCAAACGAAAACTGCTGCGGCTGGTGGGTGAAGGGCAAGTAGATGGCTGGGACGACCCCCGGATGCCCACCCTCTCTGGCATGAGGCGGCGCGGTTACTCGCCAGAGGCCATTCGCGCCTTTTGTGACCTGATTGGTGTTGCCAAAGCTAACAGCGTGGTAGATTTTGGTTTGTTGGAACATTGTGTGCGCGACGACCTGAACCAAAACGCCCCACGCGGCATGGCAATTCTCAATCCGGTGCGGGTGGTCATTGAAAACTACCCCGACGATGCAGTGGAAGAGTTAGAAGTAACCAACCACCCCCAACGACCCGAACTGGGTAGCCGCATTGTGCCATTTTCTAAGGTGTTGTACCTGGAACGGGATGATTTTATGGAAGAGCCAAGCAAAAAGTTTTTTCGGCTGGCTCCGGGGCGGGAAGTGCGGTTGAACCAGGCGTATTACATCACCTGTCAAAGTGTGGTGAAAGATGAAAATGGTGAGATTGTTGAGTTACGCTGCAACTATGACCCCACTTCCAAAGGTGGCACCACACCCGACGGGCGCAAAGTGAAAGGCACCTTACATTGGGTCTCGGCGGCTCACTCGGTGCCTGTTGAGGTGAGGTTGTATGACAACCTGTTTAACAAGGCTAACCCGGAAGAAGGTGAAGATTACCGGGACAATATGAACCCCAATTCGCTGCAACTGGTTATGGCGCAAGTGGAGCCAATGTTGGCAGAAGCCACCCCTGGCGGCCGTTTCCAATTTATGCGGCATGGGTATTTCTGTGTGGATGCAAAACATTCCCAACCCGGCGCACTGGTGTTTAATCGCACGGTTTCGTTAAAGGATTCCTGGGCAAAAACGGCCGAATAATCACACGCGGAGGGTTATGTCGCGCAGAGACGCGGAGACGCTGGGCGGATAAGAACAAAAAACCGCGAAAACCTGTCAAAACCGCGTCATCCGCGTGCCATTTGGAGCCTCTAACCAAGAAAAAATGTTATTAGCAGCGGGACGGTAATCGTCAAACAAAGGGCACTGAAAACAGCGATAACCGCATATTCGGGGCCAGCGTGGCGGGTGATGATGGGCAGGGTTGTATCCATGGTGGTGGCGGCACCGGTAGCAATGGGGGCCAGTTTGCCAAAGTGGCGTACCAGCAATGGGGTGAAAATCAAGGTGAGCATTTCTCGCATGATGTTGGCTAACAAGGCAATAACCCCCAACGTTTGCCCACTCAGTTGGGTGATGAGAATGCTAGACAGGCTGTAATAACCAAACCCGGCCCCGATGGCCCAGGCGTGGCGCAGGGGCATGGCGATGAGGAAAGAAACGGCCGTTACCCCCACAAATGTGCCTATCATCGTTGCCAGAGGCACCAGCAAAATTTTGACATTTACCCGGCGCAAAATAGCCCAGGTGTCGGGGTTTCCTCCCACAACTAATCCCACCAAAAACAGTAACAAATAAACGGCATACATGGCGTTTTCAGGGTTCGTCAGGGTGACGGGCAACCAGCGAAATACTCCGGTCAGGATGCCAGCAACAAAAAAGGAGAGGATAATGAGGCTGCTTTTCATGGTGGGTGGGAGTGGGATCAGTGAACAGTAAACAGTGAACAGTGAACGGTGAACAGTAAACAGTGAACAGTAGGGAGTTACTTGTAGTAGGGTTTGGGGAACGGCCGTTTTTTAGCCTGGGTTTCTAGTAGTTTATGGAAAAAGTCGCAATAGAACGCGGATGAGGCAGATTTGATGGGTTTTTGCGGATTTTTTCCTCTGGTTTTATCCGCGTGGCCCGTGTGTTATTCTGCTATTCTCCGATAGGCTGTTAACCAAAACCAACGATACACAACCAGGGCCGCGATGGCACTGCCCAATACGGCACCACTACTCAGCAAAAAGGCCTGCCAGCCTAACGTGCCCAGGGATTGCATCACTGTTTCATTTGCTCCCACCGACAGCCCTAGCAAAAACAGCAACAAATAAATAGCCCAATGGGTGGCTTTATCGGCCGTTTCCAAAATCCACTTCTGCCTGCGTAACACCATCCCTAACACCGTCCCACCAACCAAAAAAAATAAAACCGTGTGCATAAAACAAAAACCTCCGTGATGTGCCCCGAAGTATAACGGGAAATCACGGAGGAAACAGTACCTGGGAAACAGTAATCAGTAAACAGTAAACAGTAATCAGTAAACAGTCTGGTCGCTCAGTACTGAGTACTGAACACTGAGTACTGAGTACTGAGT
>CAZPEJ010000631.1:0-3424 GCA_964585465.1 uncultured Ardenticatenaceae bacterium | reverse complement strand
AGCCCTGTTTACAGGGCGTTGTCCGTTAGCACGGTGGTTTTAACCCCGTGCGAAATCGGCAAAAAGCACGGTCATCAATGACCGTGCTAAGAAAGACGCTGGCTTCAGCCAGCTTGGTGGGGCGGGAAGGCGGATTAAGCCCTGTTTACAGGGCGTTGTCCATTAGCACGGTGGTTTTAACCCCGTGCGAATGTCAACCAACTACTGTTTACTGTCAACTGATTACTGTTTACTGTCAACTGTCAACTGATTACTGTTTACTATCACAAGATGTCTGATTTTAACTGGCAAACGGAAGAAGAGAATGGTGATTGGGCGGAAGAAGTGTCCGTTGGGCGGCAAACGGCCGAAAAACCGAAACGTTCCTGGTGGCTCTTTTTGTTGGTGGGGGTGGTGGTAGCGGCGGCTGGAATAGTGTTGTATCGCCAGGTGCAAACGCAGATTGATGAAACGACCCAAACAACCGAAGAAGAAGTGCTGGCGGCCCACCAGTTGTTGCTATCGGCGGTGGCGGCCGGGGATCGAGAGCTTTTTTATGCCCAACTTTCGGGGCGGGAGCCAGCCTGGACACAAAGCCAGGATTTGTTGATGGCTGCGGGGTTGTGGTTTGATGCTGCTGCTTTGGGTTTATACCGTTCGGCCGATTTTACCCTAAACGCAGCACAAACGGTTTCAGTGACGCTGGCTCCCGACTTGTTGGGGGCGGAGGTGGTGACCACTTTTCCTTATACGGTGACAGAAACGGCCGAATCACTCACCCCCATCTATTTGCAACAAACGGCCGTTTACCGCCGCAGCAGTGACCAAAAATGGTTGCTGGCTCCCCCTCTGGAGGAGTTTTGGGGTGGCACCGCTATCATCAATACCCAATTTCTCTCCCTTCAATTTCCGGTGCGGGACCAGGTTTGGGCCGAAAGGCTGACCTTTGACCTGGATGCCCTCATACACCGTGCCTGCCGCACCTTTCCCGAATTGACTTGTAACGATTTTTTGCATGTCACGTTGCGCCTGGAAACCAACCCCAGTGTGTTGCTCGCTGTTTCCGATCCGGCCAACCTGTTACAGAGCAATCAATTTCTGGAAGCTCCCAACTTTATAAGTTTTGTGATGTTACCGACATTTACCCTGGTGGGGTTGCCGATGGATGAGGTGGGGTATCAGGCGTTGTATCGTGGGTATGCGGCGCAGGTTTTAACGGCCGTTTTTGCTCGTTGGGCCAATTATCCCTGCTGTGAACATGGGTTGATCTTCCAGGCATTGTTGGACAAACAGTTAAGCCAGCTAGGTGTGCGCTCCTGGCCGTTAACCCCAGACGATTACCAACAACTGTTGTTTATTCCCCTGCATAACCGCATCCCAGCAGCGGCTTATCGCCTGGAGTATGGGCCACCCGACAGGTTTACCGATTGGCGGCAGTTATACACCTTTGTGGAATTTTTGGCTGAAACCCACTCCATCATCGAGATGCAGCAACAATTGAGCCTGCAACCGACTTATGTCCAGTGGCAACAAGCTATTTTGGGGCAGGATATTCTTTCACCGGAGATGATAACTGCTTGGGAGCGGCACTTGCACCAACAAACGGCCTCGGCTGCGCTGGCAGAACCTTCCACCCCTTTGCCCCAGGCAGATATTTTGCGGGTTTGTACGGCTGCGTTGGCCTTAACTGAAACGGTTTATCGTTATAACATTGGTGCGGCGGGGTGGCAATCGGACTTTGTGTGGCAAATTCCGCGTGGGCAAAACAAGTTTGATGCTTCGATTGTGGTTTTGCCGGATGGGAATGGGTATTTGCTGCAAAATATCACCTTTACCAATAATGTCCCAGTGGCTTCTTTGTCCTGGTGGCAAGATGGGCAGGAAACGGTGATTACTGATGTTACCTCCCAAACGGCCGTTTCTCCCCCCTTAAATTTACGTTATAGCGGTGCAAGTGACCCAAACGGCCGTTTCCTCTTTTTGACCAGCTTTTTCCCCGAACAACCCTTCTCCTATCTGTTAGACAGAGAAAATTGCCAGCCTGGTCAATGCCCCTTGCGCCCCACACCCTGGCAATGGATGTTCTGGTCGCCGGATGGGCAGCATACCCTTACCCTGGTTTTGCCATCAGCCAGCGAACCGGAGGGGCAACTTTTTGAATTACAAGGGGCGGATTCCCTGGTGATAACTACCTTTCCTCCGCCAGATGAAACGGCCGAACTGGTTCCAGATGCCCCGGCTCTTTATTTGGGGGATAACACCGGACAACCCATTCGGTTTATAGGTTATGGTTGGCAACCTGGCTGGCTGAATAACGAGCAATTCCTGTACCCGGTGTGGCAGCAAACCCATGATACACCTTCCCTGGTTTTGGGTCATGTGGCCGGAACCGATCAGGTCATTTCTTTGCACGATGAAGATTTTTTGGCTGTGTTGCCACCAGAGTTGCAAGTTGATTTGGACGAATTGTTCCATTTTGAGATGGCCTGGCCGTTTGCGCCCAACTATTTGATGGTTTTGAGTGCCAAAGAGGGAGTGGTTAACCCGGATTTTCACATTTTTCTGGCAAAACTAGACACCACAACTGCACAATTTCAGCAGGTGGTTTATTTGACAACGATAAAAAATTGGGCAGTTCCGCGTGTGTCACCAAACGGCCGTTGGGCCACCATCTATCATGAATTTGACCATGTGTTACAAATTTTTGACCTGGAAACCGGGCAATTAACCCAATCTGTTCCAGGTGTTGATATTGCCAACTTGCAATGGTCGCCCGACGGGAACTGGTTGTTACTGGAATACCCCACTCACCTGCTTCTGTTTGAGCCAGAAAGCGAATATATTCACTTTGTCCCTCGCCCGGCTACCGTCTGTGATACGGCCGTTTGGTCTAAACCGTAACAACCTGTACCACTTGGTTACTTTTTGGTAAACTGTCCCCCATTAGGAAGGAACGCGGATTAAATAACCTATAAGAGATTGGAGATTGGAGATTGGAGATTGAACCAACCACTAATCTCCAATCCCCAATCTCAGTTCTGTAAGTTGTTTAATTTTCATTCCTAACTGTTAAAACATCACATATCTGAACTGTTTGGAGCAACAATATGTTCGACAACCTTGTTTTACTGGCTGTGATTGTTCTGGTGCTTTGGTTAGGCAGTCTGGGACTTTACCTCTATGCCTCCCGCCAGCAACAGGACATTAAAAAAGAGATAACCTCTTTGCAAAAGTTTTTTGAGGAACGGAAGAAATAAACCGTATGGCGTATGGCATAAGTTTTTATACGCCATACACTATCATAGGAAAACCATCATGCGCCAGTTGTGGAGATTATTACTTTTGATGACAAGTTGTATGTTGTTGGTTGCTTGCTCTCTGGGAGGAACGGAAGTTTCTGACTGTTCCAGAGAAGGGTTGGCCTTTGTAGATGATTTTGCGGGAG
>CAZPEJ010000630.1:0-3425 GCA_964585465.1 uncultured Ardenticatenaceae bacterium | reverse complement strand
AGCCAGGGCATTGATGCCCTGGCGTGTTGTATGGGGGTTGAACTTTGGCGAGATTGGCAATGTGCATGGCCGTGATTTTGCTGGGGCTGGTGGTGTATCAGACCCATGCTGACACCGTTTCGATTCGCCCGGTGCGTGGCAGTCAGGTAATTACCTTTAATGGGCAGGGGTTTGATAAGTGTGAAATTCCCCTGCTGGGTGAAATGGAAATTTGGGCGGCGAACAGTCCTTATGGGGTGGTGAATCTGTATATGGGGGGGGTGAACCGGGCTTGTCCGAATTTGCCCTTAACGGCCGTTTTCCTCTCTCAACTCAGTCAACAAGGGTGGAAATTTATCCCCACCTGGGTGGGGCCACAAGCTCCCTGCTCCAACATCGCCATCAAAATGAACAGCGACCCAGCCATAGCCTACCTGGAAGGCATTGCCGAGGCCGATGCAGCCATTGCCGCTGCTGCCGACCTGGGGCTGACCTTGCCGGGGGATGTGGGAACGGTGATTTATTACGACGTGGAAGCGTATGATGTGTTAAACGGGGGGTGTAGAACGGCCGTTTCCGCTTTCATCAATGGTTGGACAGAACAGATGCACAACCGGGGCAACCTGGCTGGGGTGTATGGCTCGGCGTGTGGTTCCGCTTTGGGCGATTTTGTCGCCATAGACCATGTACCTGATGCCATTTGGGCGGCTCACTGGATTCGCACCGGCTACGACCCCAACGTAACCGTTTGGAATATCGCTTGTTTAGATAACTCCCTGTGGAGCAATCACCAGCGCATTCGCCAATACACCGGCGACCATGAAGAAACGTGGGGGGCGTTACCTCTGATTATTGACAGCAATGTGTTGGATGGCCTGGTGGTTGACCTTAGCCCCAACCCGGTGCCGTTGCCCATCACGGCCGATTTCACTGGTGATGGGTTGGATGATGCCGCCACATTTGTGCCGGTGAACGGCACCTGGCTAGTCAGCCCGTCGTGTGGCGGCCGTTTTGAACCCGATACCAACTGGTTAAAAGGGTTTGGGATGGGTCAGCAGCCGTTTACCGGAGATTTTAATGGGGATGGAAAACAAGATTCGGCCGTTTGGGGTGAAAATGGGTTGAATCAGGTATGGCAAGTTGCCTTGTCTACAGGGAGTAACTTTAACCCACCGGGTGTTTGGGGCAGCGGCGGCAGTGAAGGAGATGTGCCATTGGTGGGGGATTTTGATGGCAACGGCCAGACCGACAGCCTGATTTTTGCCCCTGGCAGCAGCGAATGGCAGGTAGCCCTCTCCACCGGCACCACCTTTCTTACCCCCACCACCTGGCTCATTGGCGGGGGTGGTGATAGCTACTTTGCTGCCGATTTTAACGGTGACCAAAAAGCGGATGTGGCAACTTTTACTGCCAGCAACGGGGTGTGGCGGGTGGCTCTTTCGACGGGTAACAGCTTTGCTGCCCCAACGGACTGGATTAACGGACATGGGATTGGCTCCCACCGCCAGTTAGTAGGAGATTTTGATGGAGATGGAAAGGTGGATTCGGCCGTTTATTTTGAGTATAACGGCTCATGGTACATTGCCCTTTCCACTGGCGACAGTTTTGCCCCCTTCAGTCAGTGGGCCAACAACCTGGGCAGCGGGGCACAACAACAAACAGTGGGTGATTTTGACGGAAACGGCCGAACAGATGCCGCCGCTTTTTATGCAGAAGGCAACCTGTGGTACATTGCCCTCTCCACCGGCACAGGCTTTGAACCAGCCCGCCCCTGGAATAGCATCTTTGCGTGTGATGTGAACATTTTGCACACATTCTTACCACTCATTGTAAAACCAGGGAATTAGAGATGGGAGATTCGTTAAACGTTATCGGAATTAACTTTATTGAATCGCCAATCTCTAATCTCTCTTTTTAGGAGCAAATTCATGACTTTGAAACGTATCATCACCACCCTGGTCATCCTTGTGGTTTTGGTGGCCGGGGGGTATTGGGCCTATAGCCAATATCTGGCCCCGGTGCCAGAAGAGGAAAACCCGGTGGCGGCTGTGAATACCTCTCCCGTCAATACCGAAGTAGATGTGGTGTCGGCTGAGGGGGTTATTGTGCCGTTGCGCCATGCCCGGCTTTCTTTTCAAACGGGTGGGCGGGTGGTAGAAGTTTTGGTGGCCGAGGGGGACAGCGTGCAGGCGGGAGATGTGTTGGTGCGGCTGGATGATACCAACCAGGAAATTGCTGTCACCCAGGCTGAAGCAGGATTGTTGCAAACCCAGGCCAACTTACAAACGGCCGAATCCCAGCTGGCAGCTGCCCAGGCAAATCTGCAATCAGCCCAAACCGGGGTGGTGGTGGCACAAACCCAACTGGCCTTGATAACGGCCGAACCTTCGGCGGAACAAATTGCCCTGAGTCAGAGCAGTATCGCCATCGCCAATGCCAATATCAGTTTGGCAGATGCCAACCGGGATTTAGCCCTGGAGCCAGCCAGCGATGCCCAGTTGTTTGCGGCCCAGGCACAAATCAACGCAGCCCAGGCTGATCAGCTACCCCTGATTGCCACCCAAAATCAGTTTGTTATTTATGGCATCGAGGGGGAACAAGTAGACGATTTGCAAGTCCAACTGAATGCTGCCCAGGCGCAGGTGGATGCAGCCGTAGCGGCTCTGAATCAGTTGCAAGAGGGGGCCACTCCGGCCCAGCAGCAGGCAGCTAACGGGGCGGTGGGGGTGGCGGTGGCGAATCGGGAGGCTGCTCAGGCACAGCTAGATTTATTGCTGGCGGGAGCTAAACCGGAGCAAGTAGCAGTGGCACAAATTGGGGTGCAACAGGCAGAAACGGCCGTTTCCCAGGCTGAATTAGCAGTGACACAGGCAGAAACGGCCGTTTCCCAGGCACAAGCCGGGGTAGATCGGGCCCAAATTACCCTGCAAACAGCCCAAAATGCTCTGAACGATATGCGTTTGACGGCTCCTTTTGCAGGTAGTGTCACCTTGCTG
This sequence comes from uncultured Ardenticatenaceae bacterium, assembly GCA_964585465.1. Taxonomy (GTDB): domain Bacteria; phylum Chloroflexota; class Anaerolineae; order Promineifilales; family Promineifilaceae; genus CAZPEJ01. Next base: position 450 of record CAZPEJ010000630.1, on the reverse strand, counting down.
TCTGTGGAAGTGGGCGAGGTGGTGGGGCCAGGGCTGCTGGTGGCGACACTGGCAGATCATAACACCTGGCAGGTGGAAACAAGTGACCTGACTGAATTGGATGTGGTCAATGTGGCGTTGGGACAGTCGGTGACGGTACGGGCGGATGCCCTGCCTGACGACCGCGTCAATGGCACGGTGACAAATATCGCTACTGTTTCGGCCGAATCTCGCGGGGATATTGTGTATGTGGTGACAATAAACCTGGATGAAAACGACCTGCCGCTGCGTTGGGGGATGACGGTGTTTGTGGATATTGATGTGAAGTGAGGTGGGAAGGGGGAGTGAATTAACCACGAATGACACGGATAAAATGGATTATCATGGGGTTTTGTAACGATTTACCACTAAACTCGGCGAATAAATTCGCGGCAACGGTTACAAAGTCCGCCTTCGCGGACTCGAAACAAG
>CAZPEJ010000629.1:0-3428 GCA_964585465.1 uncultured Ardenticatenaceae bacterium | reverse complement strand
TATGAGTACCAGTGTCGGCACCCTGGCAACGGGCAGTCGCACCTACTACGACCCCGTTGGTAACTATCGTGGCACTGCCCCCACCCAAACCCTCACCGACCGTCAGTACACCGGACAGAAGGAGAACCTGGAACTGGGACCGTACTACTACAATGCCCGCTACTACTTGCCAGGACTAGCCCGTTTCATCAGTGCCGACACCCTCGTCCCCAACCCCACCAACCCCCAATCCTTCAACCGCTACCCCTACGTGGAAAACAATCCCATCATATACAATGATCCAACAGGACATTGTAAACCGGGTCAATGTCTACTGGCAGGAAGCAGTGAAGCAGGTTATGCCCTCACAGCGGATTTACTTACAACGGCCGAAACTTATATGCCTGGTTTTATTGACCGAAATACCAATAACTGGTTTTATGAAGAAGTAGAATTAAGCCTGCTTACTATGGTGTGTGAGCTATGCGACTACGCCATCACTGGGTATTGTGTATTAACCGGTGAGGCTAGTGCTGCCGAAATAGTGGCGACCGCCCTTCCCTTTTTACCAGGTGGAGCAGGAAGGTGGTTAGATGATTTGGGCTGGTTAGGTAGGACAGCAGACGACGTATCAGGTGCTGCTTGTAGTTTCAGTGCCGAAACGTTTGTGACAACGACTCAAGGGGTTTGCTGCCAATTAGCGAAGTTGATTTACACGACAAGGTGCTGGCTTACAACGAAAAAACTGGAGAAATTGATTACTATCCAGTGGTGATTATCTGGACACATGTAGATCCTGTGATGGTGCTACTGACAATTGACGGAGAGACAATCGTTACCACTCCTGAACACCCTTTCTTTGTTAGTGGAGGCGAATGGGTACATGCTGGCAATCTCCAACCAGGCGACAAAATCCGCAATGCGAATTGGGGCGAAGGTACAGTTGAGGTTGTTATGTTTACCACTGCCCCACAAATGATGTACAATTTTACGGTTGCAACCGCTCACACTTACTTTGTTGGTGAGGGGAAGTGGTTGGTGCATAACGATTGTGGCAAAGTTGCACTTGGGCTGGAGAACTATCTTGGTAGTTTCTCAACAGAGAAAGGCGCAAGTTCTTACACAAAATGGTTTGATGATGGAGTAGTGGGTTTAGAAGATTTGGGTAGTTCTGGAGATTTTTTCACTGATATGTTTACCCCTGCTATGAATAATGCTAAATCTGTCCACTTCAATACGGCAGGTATGGGTAATTTACAAGAGGCAATCAGAAACGGCACTCAGGGAAGATTATTGCCAAATAATTATACCAACACAGAACTTTATATGATTTTGCACAATAGAGAATGGTACAACAAGACCACATTCTATGATGCCGATGGAAAGGTGATAAGTCTTGAATTTTTAGGAGAGTACCCTATGGTAGATGTAACCAATGCTTTAAGGGAACAGTTGGCTAAAGCTGACAGGATTGCCCCCTGCCATTATGCTGTTGAGAGATATTTTAGAGAGCTACGGAGGCTTGTAATAAGTGCCGAATCCTCAGCTGTCTCAGAAAGCAATAAAAGTGAGAAGGTATTTATGCTGTTTATGGGTGTCGAATACATGCAATTAATTCCTAACTGGGAAGCAGCTACGTTTTCTTTAGTAGTTTCTGAGGAGCGTAAGGAATTATTACACCAGATTCGTGTGATAGGCAATGAAAACTATCCCCGTGTATTCTTGGCTCAACCACAAGGGCTATCAATCGTTGTGGTATGTTCAATAGTCCAGGTGCTAAACTCAATGCCTCTTAGTTAGAAAAGCTGCCTCCATTATAACTCGGAATGCGTCAGAGGGTTCAAGACACTTTCCAACAGAAATTAAGGTATAGGGCTTGCTTACTGCTTACAGCCAATGGATACCGTTTATATCCCATGAGCTAAGCTGATTTCGATGCCTTCCATTGGCGACAAATTATCACCTATCTGAATGGGGAAACGGCCGTTTCTAATCGTGAATTGTAAATTGTGAATCGTGAATGGGGAACGGGGTACCGAATCCGTGCCAATCCGTATTATCCGTGTCATCTGTGGTTAAAAAGGGAAAACGGCCGTTTTGCTCAAGTCAGGTGTGGTATGATGAAAACGGCCGTTTCTAATTTCCCAAAAACAAGTATGGGATGTTGTTTTAGACAATTATTCAGCTTACCGCTTTCACTACCAAAGCCTTGATCTTTGCCTCTTCAGTAGGAGTCAACTCAATTAGAGCAAAACCTGTTGCCCACATATTGCCTTCGTCAAGACTCGCATCGGGCTGAAAGCCAAACGTGGCATACCTCACGTTGAACTTACTCGCAGCTTGAAAGAAACAGATAACTTTGCCATCCTTATTGGCATAGGCAGGCATCCCATACCAGGTTTTTGGCATCAGTTCCGGTGCAGCGGCCGTAATGATCTCGTGGAGTCGCTGCGCTATGGTACCGTCATGTTCCTTCATCTGGGCAATTGCTGCATACACAGCTTTTTCCCCTTCATCTCGGCTCTTGTTTGCGCGCGCTTCCGCCTTCAACTCTTGGGCGCGTTCCTTCATGACGGCTTTTTCTTCATCTGAGAATCCTCCACTTGACTTCTTGGCGGATTTTTTGGTATCTGTCTTGAGGCTCATCGAATAATTCTCCTTCATCTGATTGTGAATTTAGTTTGACATCTTGCATCCAAACGAATATATCTATATAATAAAGATACTTGAAAATCAAGATAATGTCAAGAGGATATTTTTATGACTCAATCCACAAAGACAGATTTGAAGATCCGGGCCTTGATGGCAGTGAGGGATTATGGTGTTCATTTGACGCTGTTCCGAAATGCAATGAACGAATGGGCAGGACTCAACGCAACCGATATGGAATGTCTCAGGCTGTTATTCCTCAAAGGCATTGCCAACCCTTCGGAACTTGCCAGACAGACCGGGCTTACTTCAGGGGCCACAACTGCAATGCTTGATCGACTGGAAAAAGCGGGTTTGATTGAACGCCGCCCTAATCCCAATGATCGCCGAGGGACTTTGATTGTGCCCGAAAAATCAGGCACGGAAAAGGTGGCCTCATGGTTTGAATCGGCGCGAAAAGCGCAAGACGAGTTAATTTCCAGTTACTCTGAAAGTGAACTGGAAATCGTTGCCGATGTCTTTGAACGATTTACAAACCTATGGGATCGGGAACGCGAGAAAATACAACGAGATCAATCGTCAAACCGGGATTCTCCATAACCTGTGACACAAGGTTTATTCGCCGGGGATGGCGTTCAGGTCTTCGCGGCACTCACACGCTTCTTTGATGACTTCGCCACGCACCAGCCAGCCGTTGTATTCGCTGCCTGCTCCTTGTGATTCCCACCCGCCCAGGTTGAAGGGGAACGCTCCATCGGCGGCCACCCAACGGCCGTTATATGTGCGGGCAATGTGAGTAT
>CAZPEJ010000628.1:0-3438 GCA_964585465.1 uncultured Ardenticatenaceae bacterium | reverse complement strand
ATCCGTTTCTATCCGTTGCCGCAACGGATGAAAATAACATTTGTCAGTCAACCAGGTTGCTGCGGTTTTAACCGCCGGGTTTATCTTTCTCCGTGAGGTATTGTTGCACGGCTTCGGCCGTTTCCAGCGACAGAACGGTTTTGGCGATTTTTTTGGCCTGGCGGCGGGTTAATTGCCCAATTGCCTGTTTCACGGCCGGGATCGCCGGGGCACTCATGCTCAATTCATCCACCCCCAAACCCACCAAAACGGCCGTTGCCAGGGCATTCCCCGCCAGTTCCCCACACATCCCCACCCAAATACCCGTTTTGTGAGCCGCCTGCACCGTTTGGTAAATCATCCGCAACACCGCAGGTTGCAAAGCCACTGCCAGATTTGCCACTTTGTTATTCCCCCGGTCGGCAGCCATCACATATTGGGTTAAATCATTGGTGCCAATGCTGAAAAAATCCACCTCTTTGGCCAGTTGATCAGCAATCACAACGGCCGATGGCACCTCCACCATGATGCCAACTTCCAGCTTTTCGGCAAAGGGAATCCCAGCTTGTTGTAGTTCTGCCTGGGCTTCTGCCAGCATCAGTTTAGCGGCACGCACTTCAGTCAGGGTGCTGATCATGGGAAACATCACCTTTAGCTGATGCCCAAAACCAGCCCGCAGGATAGCCCGCAGTTGGGGCTTAAAAACGGCCGAATGAGCCAGACAAAAACGAATACCGCGCCATCCCAGGAAGGGGTTTTGTTCCACCCCTAAGTCCAGATAGGGCAGTGGTTTGTCGCCACCCACGTCTAACGTGCGAATAATAACCGGCCGTTGCCCCATCGCCTGAGCCACTTGCACATAGGCCAGGTATTGTTCTTCCTCACTGGGGGCAGTGTGGCGATCCAGAAAGAGAAACTCAGTGCGGAACAGCCCCACCCCCTCGGCCCCATGTTCCAGGGCAACGGCCGTATCGTGTGGCCCGCCGATATTGGCCGCCACTTCGATGGGGTGCCCATCCTGGGTAATGGCTGGGGCCAGACTGCGCCTTTTGGCCGCTTGCCGTGTTGCCAGCCAGGTTTGCCGCAAGGTAGTCAGTTCAGCCACTTCTTCAGGGGTTGGGTTGGCATAAAAACGGCCGTTTTTCCCATCCACCCCTACCATTTTCCCTTCTGGCACCCCTCCCAACCCGGCTCCCAACCCCACCACCGCCGGAATACCCAACGCCTGGGCCAAAATGGCACTGTGCGAGGTAGCCCCGCCAGCCTCACAACAGATACCCAGCACATTTTGTGGATTTAAGCGGGCGGTATCGGAGGGGGTTAAATCTACAGCCAGCAAGATAGCCGGTTGGGCAAATTGCAAAACTGGAGGCTCCACCCCCAGCAGGTGGCGCAACACCCGTTGCCCGGCATCCAACACATCGGCGGCCCGTTCTCGCATGTATTCATCTTCCAGAGCGCGGTAAGAGTCGGCCGTTTCCTGGATAGTTTCGTGCCATAACGCGGCAGCATTTAGTTTACGTTGCTCCAGTTTGGCCTTCACCCGTTCCAACAAGTCGGGGTCATGCACAATCAAACGGTGCGCTTCAAAAATGGCTGCCTCGGCGGCCCCCACCTGGGTTACAGCCTGGGCATAGAGGAGTCGCAACTCTTGTTGTGCCTCGGAAACGGCCGTTTCCAACCGCTTCCACTCCTCCGAAACATGGATCACCAGATGGGTGGGAATGGGCGGCAATTTGGGGCGATATTGCACCACCGGCCCCGTTGCCACACCTGGTGCAGCCGGAATGCCAATCCAGATAGTTGGCGATGCCCCATTGGCTACCAGATGGGTTTTTTCTGTTGGGCGCCGTTCAGGCAGAGTGTCTTCGACTGTTTCGCCAAAATTGATGTCTGCCAGGGTTTGAATGGCAGCCAGGGCAGCTTCGGCATCATTGCCAACGGCCGTTATGGTAACAGTTTCTCCCTGGCGCACGCCTAAAATTGCCACCTGATTGATACTTTTGGCATTGGCAGACTTTTGATTCTTTTGCAGAATGATTTGGGCGGTGAACTGGTTGGTGGTGCTAACAAATTGGGCCGCTGGGCGGGCGTGCAGCCCCATCTTGTTGCGAATGGTCAGCGTCAATCGGCGCACAACGGCCGATTCTGGCAAAATAACTCCAGCCGTCTGTTCTGTTTCTCCCTCGTGACCAGGAACGGCTAACTGCTCCGCTTTAACAGCCAGTGCCCCCCGCGCCTCTTGCATCACTTGTTGCGCCGTGCCCCCCACCGAAGCCTGGATGGCAGCCGCCATCGCTCCTTCTACCAGAGCCGCCTCACAGAGATAAACGTGGGTTTGTTGTTCTTCCGATAGCAGACTAACGGCCGTTTCCGCACTCAGCAACGCACTCCCCAAATCCATCAAAACAACCACCCCATCTTCACTATAGGCCGTTTCAATGGCCGCCATCACCTTCAGGGCATCGGTGCCAATCGGATGCTCCGGGTCGTCAATGCCACCAGCGGGCACAATGGGCACTTTGCCCTGCACCATTTGATCTGCCAACTCACGCACCCCTTCTGCAAGTTTGGCACTGTGGGAAACAATGACGAGACCAACCATAAGCCGTTACAGATTTTGAATGGCGACTGCTAACCAGATACCATATAAAATGATAGCCGCTCCCGCGATACCCAACAGCCAGTTTACCGTTTCTTTATGGCGTTGGCCAAAACTCAGGTCTAACAAAATAGCCCGCAACCCGGCCATCGCGTGAATGGTAACAACCAGCAGGAACGTCACTTCCAGGGAAAAAATGAGGGGATTGGAGACATAGGCCACGACATCGGCAAAGGAACGTAGCCCCCCTTCAACAACAAAGTGGTGGGCTACCATGTGCAGCAGCAACAACACCACCAAAAGAACACCTGTAAAGGTTTGCACTAACCACATCGTGCCAGCGCGATCTGGGGGTGTGCGGGAAACGGCCGTTTTGTTAACCCTTGTTGTTTGCATACGCCCCCCTAAATGGTGAAAATGCGCCACGCACTGACCAACAGCAGCACAATCCCCACACCCATCAACAACCAGAAAAGCTGCCGATGTTGCCGTGTAACAAACCCTGTACCTACCAGGGCCAGGCGCAACCCGTTTAGACCATGAAATAAGATGCCAAAAATCAGCACCACATCCAACAACAAAAATAAGGGCGTTTTGACCATCGCCACAAACTCATCCCAACCGGCAGCCCCCTCCGTTAAGGTTCGCAACACCAGCAGGTGCAGCACTAGATAAAAGGTCAGGGCCAGCCCGGTGAGCCGATTCAGGGCAAAAGCAACCCCACCCAGGTAACTTCTTCGCACATCAAACCAGGCCAGAAACGGCCGTTTCGGACGCACATTTTCGGTATTCATAGACTTAAAACGTATGTAACGCATAACATTATTCTTCACAACGCACGGTAATCAATAACCAGT
>CAZPEJ010000627.1:0-3440 GCA_964585465.1 uncultured Ardenticatenaceae bacterium | reverse complement strand
CACATGGGGTGGTGGAGCAAAACGTGGCTGAGTTTAGTAAACGGGACAAATTTATCTTGTGTATTACTCCCGAAGGCACACGCAGCAAAGTACGCGAATGGAGAATGGGGTTTTATCACATTGCCCAGGCTGCCAAAGTGCCCATTGTGATGGTGGCGTTTGATTTTGGGCGCAAAGTGGTTGAGTTTGGCCCGGCTTTAATGCCAAGCGGAGATGTAACTGCTGACATGGAATCTATCAAAAATTATTACCGCCATATCCGACCCCGTCATCCCCAACAATGGCAATAGGTTTATAACTGTTCAGCCTCTCTGGGATTTAACTGCAAAGGACACAAAGAACACAAAGGTTTTCTGTTTTTTGCGCCCTTTGCGCCTTTGCGGTGAATCGTTACATAGGTTTTTCCTTTTCTGCTTTGTGATATAATGCCGCTCAACTTTGAAGAAGGAGGAAACAGTTTTATGAGCAGTACCGCTTTGCATATTTCGGTAGAATCCTATAAACGGGTAGAAGTCGTTGAGGTACAAGGTCGGGTAGATAGCAGCAATGCCGATCAGCTAGATTCCCACCTGAAAGGGTTGGTAGAAAACGGCCGTTACAACCTGGTCTTAAAACTATCTGAAGTCCATTACATGAGTAGTGCTGGGTTACGTTCTATTGTCACTGCCCTGCGCGAATGTAAAAAACACGGGGGGGATGTGCGGCTGGCTCAACCGTCAGAACGAGTCTCCGAAGTGTTGTCACTCGCTGGTTTAGACTCTCTCTTCCAGGTATTTGACGACGTTACAGCCGCTGTTGGCAGCTTTTAACGAAGTGAACTTTCAGAATTAACCCTGGAGATTGCCCCAATCTAAGCTGCCAGGTTATTTTTGGACGCTCATGAGTCAGCACTCCCTTACCGTTCCGGGTCGTTATGACAAAATCCGCCAAATTTGTGAGTTTGTGTCGGCGGCGGCGGTTCAGGCTGGTCTGGGTGATACGGCCGTTTTTCACATCGAATTGGCCTGCGACGAAGCCTGTACCAATGTTATTGAACACGCTTACGGTGGCGAGGACAAAGGAACCATCGTTGTCAGTTGGCATGTTACGGACAGCCGTTTTCAAATAACCATTCAAGATAACGGCCGTCCCTTTAACCCCAACAACGTCCCAGAACCAGATACAGACCTCTCTCCCACTCCAGAAGTGATAGACAACTTAAAAGTCGGTGGCCTCGGCATTCACTTCATGCGTAAACTAATGGATGAAGTCACTTTCCGTTTTGATCAGGAGCGTGGAAACCTTCTGATTATGAGCAAACGATTGGGAACCTGGTGATAAAACCAGTTTAGAAAACGTTAACCATCCAAAAGATGAACATCTGGCAACAACCGTTATCAAATAACATCTGGTTAGTCAGCGTAAACGGCCGATTAGACCAAAGTTTGAACCCTAAACTAGAAGAAACCCTTCAAGGTTTGTTGCAGCAGCAGCAATATCAACTCATCGTAGACCTCACCCAAACCAATTACATCAACAGTGGCGGGTTACGCGCCCTGGTTAGTGCCTGGCGGCGCACACACGAAAACAGCGGCGACCTGGTCATTTGCGGCCTGAGCGAGCGTCTACAAGAGATTTTTTCTATGGTCGGTTTCGACAAAGTGTTCCAAATCTTTCCCGATCAAACCGCCGCCTTAAAATCATTCCAGACAGGTGAATAACCTGATTAACTGACAAATACCGTTTTCATCCATCACAAACAACGGATAAAAACAGCTAATAGATACCATGACTTGTCCCAAACAACCGTTTCGGATAAGTGGATAATTCACCTCTATGTTTGTCCCATCGCCCCAGGTTTCAGATGGCCCTTCCTGGCCTTTTATCTCATTTGTCGTCCTGACAATTGCCTTACTGCTGGCTGGTTACATCCTGTGGCGGCGTTACCAGTCACGCCAGGTCTTGTTGCGCCGGGTAGATGAGTTAGAGCGGTTAAGCGTGGCCGGGCGGGCCATGGTAGCGGCCGAATTGGATTTGATAGCCTTATGTGAATTGATTGCAGACCAATCTGGGCAGGTTATTGATAACGCCACCTTCCAGATAGGGCTGTTTGATGGCTCTTTTTACGATATTTTGTATTGGGTGATAAACGGGCAAAAACAATCTACCCCCCAAACCTACGATTTGAGCGAAAATAGCGGCATTGTGGGTTGGATTCGGCAGAGCCGCCAGCCGTTGCTGATTCGGGATTTTCATCGGGAGATGAAAACATTACCCGCCCGCCCTCGTTACATCAGCGACTCTCCACCTCGTTCGGCCATTTTTATTCCTCTCATTAGTGGTGAACAAGTGACAGGCATCATCGCAGCCCAAAGCCAACGGCCGAATCGGTTTGACGAGGAGGATTTGCGCCGCCTGATGATTCTGGCAAACCAGGCCGCCGCCGCTATCGCCCACGCCCAACTGTTCAAACAAGAACAAGAACGTGCCGCCTACCTGGAACTGGTAGGCAAAATTGCCCTTCAGGTCAACGCCATTCAAGATGTTGAAGAAATTTTTAGCCAGGTCGTTCGGTTAACACAGCAAACCTTCGGGTTTCACCCTGTCAGTATCTTTGAAATTGACCCCCAAACGGGTGAGGCGGTTATTCAAGCCAGCAGTTGGCCGGGTTTAGAACCATTCAGTGTGCAGTTGGCTCCTGGACAAGGGTTAGTGGGAACGGCCGTTGCCAGCCAAGAAACCATCATCTCCAACAAAACGGCCGATGACAACCGTTTCCTGGCCCGGCTAGATAATCCCCTGGATGACCCCGATACCCAAGCTGAAATGGCTATCCCGCTCCTGGTCAACGGTCAGGTTTTGGGGGTATTGGATGTGCAAAGCACCCAAGTTGGGGTTTTTGGCTCGGTGGAAAAAATGGTGTTAGAGGCCCTGGCCGCCGAGGTAGCCATTGCCATTGACAAAGCCCACCAGTTAGTGCGGCAGCGGGAGCAGGCGTGGCTCTCCACGGCCCAGCTACAAGTGGCCGATGCGTTAACCGGCAGCAACGACCTGGAAGAAATTGTAACGGCCGTTACCCGCCTCACCCCCATGCTCGTTGGTTTAAGTTTTTGTGCCATCCTGCTCTGGAACGAAGAAAACGAAAGTTATCATGGAGCCTCAGTGTATGGCGTAGACCCAGAAAATAGCGAAGATTTTAAACAACTCAACCTGCAAATTGGGGATTGGAACGCCCTGGACGCGGTACACATCGGCCACGAACCCTTGACCACCAACAGATTGCCACGCTGGTTAAAAGATTTATTCGCCGCCACCAATTATGATGCCCCCGTCCAGGTGGTTTTGTTACCCCTGTTTACCAAAGGGGAGATTTTGGGCATCGTCATTGTAGACGAGTTTGAACCTGTACCCGCTTTTGTCAACAGCCGCTATCAAACCTCCACCTCCCGTCGGCAAGAACT
>CAZPEJ010000626.1:0-3445 GCA_964585465.1 uncultured Ardenticatenaceae bacterium | reverse complement strand
GTGCCCGCCCGTGAGGGTGATCAGTTGCGAAGCAGGGGCAACTTCTAACAGTCGTCGGATGGGGGCTGAGTCTGCTTGTCCAACTGCCACAATACGTTCAACCGCAACAATGCCCTGATCTTCTATAGATAACCACATAAGATTTACGATTTCAGATTTACGATTTCAGATTGTTCAATCATAAATCACAAATTATTTTGCTTTCATTGGCTCATAATTTTGTTCCTGGCCTGTCAAAACACGAGCCAGGAGTCTGGCTTGAAGTTCAATTGCCCGGCGTAAGGGGGTGTCGCCTCCCGTCGGCCCTCCAGCCAGAGGGTGGTAAGTGGTGATTTGTAACCGCTGGCCGTAGGCTTGTAGAATATGGGGGATCAGCTCCTGCCCCAGTTCAACAGGACGTTCTTTTAGCCCCGTCCAGGTAAAATCGTCTGGTTGAATCACGCGGCGGTTTACCAGTTCTAAGGCTAAGGCATCTGCAATTAAGGGTCGCCACTCTTCCATCAGATCCAGTGCTAAAGAGGGCCGGCCGGGATCTATTTCATGAAAACACCCAAGGTAGGCATCTAATCCCACAATGTTGACGGCTGATACCACTTCTTTGGTAAGTAAGCTGTAACAAAAACTGAGTAAGGCATTGAAGGGATCTGGTGGTGGCCGATAAGCCCGTTTTTCAAATTTCCATGAAGGGTCTATTAAATTTTTAATTGCCATAAAGTAATAAGCGGCTGCTTTCCCTTCATACCCACGTACTGAATCTATGTTGGTTGCTTGTAATGCAGAACGCCCCATTTGCATCATACCCTCTAATGCCTGGACAACCCGAGAAGCATTGATCGCGGCTGGCTGGCTCTCCCCATGCTGTGGGGCAACAGGGGAACGCCTGGTTTGGCGTTGCAGAAGTACCCGCTGGTTATGAATCTTGCCCTCTACGATGGCTTTGGCTAATCTCAGGTTTACAGCTTCATCACTCATCACCCGATATTGTTCTCGACGTAACCGGGCCTGGGAACTACCATCGCTGGTGACCCCGCGAATTTTTCCATACATCGAAAGAAAAATAACCCGTACCCCTTTTTCCAGCAGGGTAGCCATGGCTTGCGCTGTCACCTGGACATTGCCATACAAAGCCACTTCTTCTACTTTGGCAAAAGGGAATTCATCCAGAATCTCTTGGCCTCTGCTTATCAATAACCGTTCGCCCCGACGACGAATCACTGCCCCTTGTTCACGTACATAAATAGTTGTCATTAAACACCTCCTCAATTGTTTCGGTGTTCAAGTTGTCAGGTGCTCACGTAACCAGTAAAACACCTGGATACTTGAATGCTTATTTCAATTCATAGAGTTCATCACGGACAAAAAACCAGCCAACAAATTGAAACCCTGTGCTAAAGGTTGTCAGGTCGGTTTTGTGGGTATTGAGTTCTAGCCCTAATTTCTGCAAAGAGAAAGCAGCCAGTTGCCGTGCCTGCTGAATAGCTGTTCTGTCGCGCCCTAACACGACAAAATCATCGGCATATCGTACTAACCACAGATTTTTTCGCCGCATGGCTTCATCGAATGGGTGCAGGTAGATGTTGCACAACAAGGGAGAAATAGAACCACCTTGAGAGGTTCCTGCCTGGCCGCCGCCCATCCAGGCATTCCATACTCTGGCATGTAGCCATCGGTTGATAAGTTCATGAATAGGTTGGGGTACTTGCCATCGCTGGAGTTGTCTGAGTAAACGGCCGTTTTCCATTTGCCCAAAACAATCCTTGATGTCGGCATCCAGTACCCACTCCGCTCCAGCCTTGCGGGCTTGTTGTACGGCCATGGCTGCATCTTTGGTGGTACGGCCTGGCCGAAACCCATAACTACAGGGTAAAAAGTGGGGTTCTAAGAGTGGTTCCAGGTAGTTGTAGGTGGCTCGTTGAGCGATACGATCCCGAATCACCCACAAGGAAAGCGGCCGCCACCCACCACTGGCTTTGGGCACCAACACCTGGGTGACACGGTGTGGTTTGTAAGTTAAATCGAGCAACTCCTTCCGCAACTGTTCAAGCTGCTGGTCTGCCGCTTTTTCAAACTTGTTAATGGTCTCGCCATCGGCTCCAGATGTACCTTTATTGTTACGAACCGTTAACCAGGCACGACGCAATGCGTCCATGGAAAAGGCACTTTGCCAGGGCGGAAAGGGAGATGGCTGTTTAGAAGGTTGCAGGGGGAAATTTAGTTTCATCATCCTCCTCCATGTTTTGAAAATTTGTGTTTGCGGCTTCTGGTAGAAAAGGTGGCTCACTTCTCACTTCAATCACTTCTTCTGATGACGCGGCCTTGGCTGGAGGACGAATTGCTAATTGTGGCAAGGGGATCGTACATCCTGCTTCATAATATCGAATAGCGATTTCACCCATGACAACTGTGCTGGCTGCACTGAGCAGCCCACCAATAACCCATCCTACCAGCGGAATAAGTTTCATGACTTCAATAGCCAGATAACGCAACCCTAATGAACTAATGACCGTGCTGATAATTTCTCGGTTAATCCCTCCGGTAGGTGGACGGCCGTAAGTAGCCCCCACGCGCAAAACCATGCCCACCAGCAAGATGGCTTGCACAGGTAAATCTAACAAGGGGATAGGTTGTGCGCCTACCAGGCTGGCAAACAAAGCTACCTGGCGAATGACTCGCCGGGCGGCGATGCGGCGCAAAATAGCAAGCTCTCGGCCCAATGGCACAGCCAGGCGCGGGCAAGCATCTAACAAAGCTGGCAAAAATCGTTCTTCTATATTGAATCCTGTTAAGGCAGAAACAGGGATAACAGGCATTCCCAGGCGTTGTTCAGCCTGAGAAACGGCCGATTGGTAGGTTGATAACTCATCTGCCTTATTGAGGATTAGAACCAATGGTTTGCCGCTGGATCGCAGGGTGGCTACCCAACGATAATCGGCCGGGCGCACCCCTGTAGTAGCATCCAGGACATACACCAGTAAAGCTGGATCACCCAGGGCATAGATGATATTTTCGGCCGTTTCCATGGTGCTACCTAATACAGGCGGCAAATTTGCCAGCACAAAAAAACCAAATGGCTCAATCTGGACTTCGGCGGCTGTCGGGAATGTTTCATCCAATACATCGGTATCGGATAAATCCCATCCACGCAAATGATTGAATAGCAGGCTTTTCCCCGCATTTGGCAAACCCACCAGGGCAATCCTGGCCCGGCTTTCCTGGCTGATTTCAGCCGCCAGTTCATCCCATTGCCACAGCCGTTGTAATCCATCCAACCACCCTAAACCAGGCATATCAGGCTGCCAACCGTTACTGGACATACCTGGTTCTCGCCATGTTTCATTTCCATCATCGGGTTCGTTTCGAGAAAACCATTTCATTGTTGCCAAACCTCCAGTAAATAGTAAACAGTTATCAGTAAACAGTGAACAGTTATCAGTAAACAGTGAAC
>CAZPEJ010000625.1:0-3449 GCA_964585465.1 uncultured Ardenticatenaceae bacterium | reverse complement strand
ATGGGCCGGTGCGACCCACCCACAGGTCTCACAGATTGGGGCACCGGGTGTTGCCGCACCACCCCGGGCACATTTAACAGCCCCAACCGTTTACTGTGCAACTGGCTTAATCTGCCGGTAAAACGAGACAAACTGAACAGGCTAATCTCGTGCCGTGTCTCCTGCCGTTCCGACAAATCCGCCATAATCTCCCCCATCACGCTGGCAAACTTATACCCATGTCCAGAAAAACTAGCCGCAAACGACACCTGAGGGTATTCCGGGTGTAAATCTACAATAAAGTGGCGGTCTGGCGAATTGGTAAACATACACCCTTTCAACGTCATCACCGGCCCGGCCCCCAGAGGGAAATACCGCGCCGCAAATTCCCGCAAGGCCGCTTCATCATCCGGGCGAGCCTCCAAACTTAGCTGGTCTGGACGGCCTGTCTCTTCAAAGTGGTGATACATGCCAAACTTAAACCCCGGCACACCGTAAATCGGGAAACCGTAGTATCGCCCTTCTTCCACCAGCAGGTTAAACACCGGGAAGTTGCCCGGCTGGAATAACTCCGGTCGGTCGGGTTGCAACCAGGCCAGCACTTGTCGCTCTGGCACAGCCAGGTTATTCAAAAAGGGTAATAAGTTGGCATTCCAGGAACCGGCCGTAAAAACCAGCGTGTCCGCTTCATATTCGGCCCGGTCGGTAAAAACCCGCACACCACCTTGAGAGGTAGGTTCCCAGCCCAACATCCTCTCACGGCCGTGAATTTCTGCTCCCAGGGCAATGGCCGCATTGACATAAGAAACCACACAACGTTCTGGCACCAAAAAACCGCCATCAGGTTGGAACACCGCCAGGGTGCTGTGGGGCAACTGATAACCAGGGAACCGCTGAGAAATCTCCTTGCCAGTCAAAACTTCGTGGGGGAGGTCATGCTCCACACACGAACGCAAGGAGCCTTTGAAAACCCAGCTATCGGCCGGGCCAGCATCTAACGAGCCAATCTTGTAAAGCAGTTTTTCTCCTACTCGTTGCTCAATCTCCTCCCATAGTTCATAAGAACGTTTTAGCAACATGACATAGGAAGGGTGTTCGTAGTAGGCCAGGCGAATGATGCGGGTATAACCGTGTGACGATCCCATGTCGTGAGGAATGTCGTACTGCTCAATACCCAATACCCGTTTGCCCCGCTTTGCCAACTGGTAACAAGTGGCACTGCCCATACCACCTACACCAATCACGATTGCATTGTAATGTTTTGAATATCCAACCATAAGGTTTTCCTGTAGTTGTTAGATATGCGATGTTTTAAGGCAAAGTTTTTACGACAAGTTGGGGGTAAAACAGCGCATGTCTGCACAAAGGTTAAGAAATAACGGCCGTTATTGCCAGCAATAACATATTCAGCACCCAAATCATGCTCAACCAGCGGAATCGCTGCAACATTCTTTGCAGGTTGTGGTACTTATTTTGGTACACACTGGCAATTTCTACCATTTGATTGGCGAGATCGTGCATCAACGTGGTAGGTTTGGCTTGAGTCAGCCGTTCCAGATATAGCTCTTCTTTGCCTTCGTGTTTTGCCAACACACGCAAAGGAAACAAAAAACCGGGAGCTGTTGTGTCGGGGCGCAGAGGTTTAACGGAGGGGGCAAAGACGTTGACACCCGCACTAATAATGGCAAAAGCCACAAACATATAAACCACCATACACACCCCCACCACGACCCGCATCCAGATTTGCCACTCTGTGGTAGCGGGTACGGTAAAAGCCCGCAAAATAAAAGCCCCTTGTGCTGTTGTGAGCAGCCCAACGGCCGATAATAACAACCCTGTTTTTTGATCCAAAAAACGAACCATCTCCTGGTGATTCATGAAAGAGCGATGGGCAAAGTCGAGGCGAAACTTGATTAAGTCGTAGGATCGTAACTCATCTTCTCCCATTGGGTCATTTGGATTAACAGACCCGTTGGGTGACTGGTGGGTGAACAACAATGATTCATCCGCAAAATCTGCTCGGCTTGTATCTGAAAAAGAGGACATTCCTTCCATCATACTTCTACCCTCCCATTCTGATTGTGGCTTACAAACTGGTTAAACCGTTACACTTTGCGGGTACCAGTGGCGCGGAGTCGGGTGCCTTGTGGGTCAAAGAAGGGTGTATTGGTTACGGTGGCAAGCACAGAACGGCCGTTTACCACCACTACCAATTTTGCCCCCGGCCAGGAGTGTGTCACCGAGACATACCCCAGGGCCAACATCTTGCCTACACTGTGCCCCTTCGCGCTAGATGTCACCCGACCTACCGGTGAACCAGCTGTCTGTGGGTCAAAGGAGGCTCCCGCTTCGCTACCTGTAAACATTTTACGCGGCAACGTCGAAATATCGGCGATGCTATAAATGGGGTCGTTGTTGACGGCAGGAATTTCGCTTTCCAACACCAGCCCTACCCATCGCTGATCCAGTCCCATATCCTGATAACGTAACAGTGCCTCGCGCCCAACAAATTCCCGTTTGTCAAAACGAATCCAACGGTTTAACCCCACATGAAACGGGGTCTGGCTGCCATCAATATCTGGGCCATAGAGGGGCAGGGCTTTTTCGATTCGCAGGCTTTGCATGGCTTCCACCCCATACGGTTTAAGACCAAACTCTTTGCCCTGTTGCAGCAAGTAGTCCCAGAGAACGGCCGTTTCCTCGGCAGGCACATACAGCTCATACCCCAACTCACCCGTATAACCGGAACGGGAGATGAGCAGTTCTGTCCCGTTAATTACGCCTGGCGTAAACCAGAAAAAGCGCAAATTTTCCAGGTTGGCGTTTTGGGTAATGGCAAACAAGAAGTCGCGGGAGCGTGGCCCTTGCACTGTCAGCAGCCCAATCGCCCCGGTCAGGTCGGTGACATAAGCACTCATCCCCATCGCGTGTTCGGCAATCCAACGTGCGCTCTCTTTGCGCGGGCCAGAACTGGTAACGATCATAAAATGTTCGTCGCTAAATTTATAGGCGGTTACATCATCTACAATCAGCCCTTCGTCATTACACATGGTGGAGTAACGCACCTGTCCAGGGTGCATATCCATCACGTCGTTGACCAACAACCGATTCACCAACCGTTCTGCCCCCGGCCCTTTGATGTCCACCTCACCCATTGTGGATAAATCTTGTATTCCCACATTCAATCGGGTGTTGAGGTGTTCCTCGGCCGGGGCGGTGTAGGCCAGGGGAAAGAGGAAATTACCACCACCTTTGACCAGTTTAACGGCCGTTCTGGCATGAAAATCATACAACGGGGTACGCCGTTCATTGGGTTGTGCGGCATTTGTGGGTTTACTGGTTGTTTTTCTGGTTTGTTTTTCTGGTGCCATATGTTCCTATCCTATCTAACCAGGGCATTAATGCCCTGGCTATGAACAACGCCGGATAAATCCGGCTTTCCCCTTAGCCCCGTTCACGGGGCGTTGTTT
>CAZPEJ010000624.1:0-3450 GCA_964585465.1 uncultured Ardenticatenaceae bacterium | reverse complement strand
TCGCTCCTCGCTCCTCGCTCCTCGCTCCTCGCTCTTCTCCCTTCGCTCCTCCTCCTTCAATCGGCGGTATGCCTCATAGGGCGCGGGGTAGCGCGTGCCTAACACGCCGTCTTCAAAACTCATCAAAAAGTCCATGTTACGATCCAGAAAGTAGCGGTCGTGGCTGACCACCACCAGGCAGCCCTGAAAATGATCCAAAAACTCCTCCAAAACAGTGAGGGTTTGTACATCCAGGTCGTTGGTGGGTTCGTCCAGAAACAGCACATTGGGCTGGTGTACCAGGATGGAGAGCAGGTAAAGCCGCCGCCGTTCTCCCCCGCTGAGGCTGCCGATGTAGGTTTGTTGTTCTCGGCGATTGAAGAGGAACCATTCCAACATTTGGGCGGCTTCTATTTTGCTGCCGTCGCTGGTTTGGATGAGGGGAACGGCCGTTTCCACAAACTGTATCACCCGCTGATCATCCTGCAAACCCGCGCTGCGTTGGTCGTAATACCCCAGTTGCACCGTCTCACCCCAGTGCAGGCTGCCAGTATCGGCCGTTATTTTGCCCGCCAGCACATCCAGAAAACTGCTTTTACCGGCTCCGTTAGGGCCAATCAGGCCAATGCGGTCACCGGGGTGCAGTTCAAAATCCAGGTTTTGAAACAGCGTCAAATCACCGTACCGTTTGCTCAGGTTAGCCGCCGTTAACACCCGTTTGCCCAGGCGGCGGCTGGCGAGGGCGATGGCAATACGCTGGTCGCCCCGGTCGTACTGAATTTGTTGCAACTCCGTCACTCGTTGGATGCGGGCTTTTTGTTTGGTACTGCGGGCTTGTGCGCCGCGCCGCAGCCATTCCAGTTCGCGCCGCAACAGATTTTGCCGTTTTAGTTCGGCGGCGGCCAGTTGCTCGTGGCGGTTGGTACACTGTTCCAGGTATTTTTGATAGTTGCCGGGGTAGCTCACCAGCTGCCGCCGATCCAGTTCTACAATGCGGTTGACGATACGCCCCAGGAAGTAGCGGTCGTGTGTGACCATGAGCAGGCCACCTTTACGGCCGATTAGATACTCCTCCAGCCAGGCGATGGTGTCGGCATCTATGTGGTTGGTGGGTTCATCCAGGATGAGCAGGTCGGCCGGGGCAATGAAGGCATGGGCCAGGGCGACTCGTTTGCGCTGGCCGCCGCTGAGGGTACCAACTTTGGCCTGGAATTGGGTGATGCCCAGTTGGGTGAGGATGGTTTTAGCTTCAGATTCGGCCGCCCAGCCGCCAATTCTGTCCA
The DNA here is from genome assembly GCA_964585465.1 of uncultured Ardenticatenaceae bacterium. GTDB lineage: Bacteria > Chloroflexota > Anaerolineae > Promineifilales > Promineifilaceae > CAZPEJ01. Next base: position 2,188 of record CAZPEJ010000624.1, on the reverse strand, counting down.
TTTCGCTGCTCAGGCTGGCAAACTGCTCTTGCAATTGGGTGTTGTGGGGGTCGTGGTGCAGTTGGTCACTCACCTGTTCGTAGTCGCGCAGCAGGCGCGCGTGCGGTGCATCGCTGGCAAAAATGGTTTCCAGCACGGTGAGGTTGTCATCCAGTGCTGGCTCTTGGGGGGCGTATTGGATACGAACATGGCCCCAGACGGTTAAACGGCCGTTTCTGGGCGGCTCCTCCCCGGCAATCATTCGCAACAGGGTGGTTTTGCCGCTGCCATTAGGGCCAATCAGGCCAATCCGGTCGCCGTCGTTGATAGATAAAGTGGCATTTTCCAGTAACGGCCGTTCGCTGTATTGGTGGGAGACATTTTCCAGGCTGATCAGGTTCATGGGTGTTCCTGTGGGGTATTGGCTACCAGATGTTGTTGCAAGATGGAAACGGCCGTTTCTAGCTCCATTTGTTGCAAAATAGTATATGCCTGTTGTAATTCCTCGGCGGGGGAGGCAAAACGTTGTTTTTGGTAATTGGGGTTAATCTCCTTGAGCCAGGGGTTTTGCTGGCAAAAATGGTCTAACTGCTGCCAGGTGAACTCGTTGCCCGCAAAATGGGTGTAGAGCAAGTTTAACAGGGCGTAATCGCTGGGGTAATCCAGGGTCAGGCGCATGGTCTGAAAGGTTGGGCTGGTTGGGAGTGCAAGGTAGCCAATTTTGAATAAATTCGGCCGTCGCAGCACAAATTGGGTCACATGCTCTTGTTCATAAGGATCAGGTGATTGTGAAAACGAGGTTTGTAGGGCGGCAAAGGAGATGATTTCGATGTTCATACCAACGGGCAAATGGGTGGTTTTAACGTAATCGAAACGGCCGTTTAACAAAAATGCCACAGCCTCGTCTATACACAGCGGATCAACACAAGGGTTATCTCCGGTCAGCCGCACAACCACATCTAATTTGGCGGCCAGTGCAGCGTGGTAAAACCGCGACAACACGTTTTGTTCATCGCCACGAAACAGCTGATAGGGGTACAACGTTGCCAAAACATCATCTTCCGGGTTGGTGGTGGTGGCAATGGTGAGTTGGTGCAAGCTGCTGGCTCTGGACACACGGGCCAGGATGTGCTGCAAGACTGTCTGGTGACCATTGATGGGCAAAGGTAGCAACACTTTGTTGGGTAGCCTGGTAGAAGCCAGGCGGGCTTGTAAGATGGCTCCTATCTTCAATTAACTTGCCGTCCAGCCGCCATCTACCACCAGGTTATGGCCGGTGACATAGTTGGAAGCATCTGCGCTCAAAAAAATGAACGCGCCTTGTAAATCTTTGGGGTTGCCGATTCGTTTGAGGGCAGTTTTTTGTTGCAGGGCAGCGATGAACTTTTCATTTTGTTGCACCTGGGGGTTGGGGAATGCGCCGGGGGAAACGGCATTAGCTTGAATGTTTTGTGGGCCAAGATACCAGGCAAAGTAGCGTGTCAGTTGCAGCAGACCCGCTTTGGCCGCGCCGTAGTGGGGTGGATTCAAAGAGGCGGGGGCATCGGTGTAGATGGCAAAATCGGGTGAGACGATGCCATACATGGAACTGACGTTGATGATTTTGCCGCTGCCTTGTTTTTGAAAGTAGGGGACAGCTTCACGGATGCAGCGATAGGTGCTGTTGAGTGTGCCATCTATGCTGTGTTGCCAGGTGTCGTCGGGGGTGTGCAGTGGGTCGCCCCACTGCAGGTAGAATGCGTTGTTGATGAGGACATCGAAACGGCCGTTTTGCTCATACACCGCCGCCAAAGCAGCCTGAATACTGGGGGTGTGGCTGATGTCGCAGGGTGTGAAGTGAATGTGGGGATGGGTTGGGAAAGCAGCATGAAATTTTTCGGCCGTTTTGCCCAACACATACACGGTTGCTCCGGCCTCTGCAAGCCCTTCGGAGATGCTTTTGCCCAGGTAGCCATAACCACCTGTGATGGCGATTACTTTGTTGGTCAAGTCGAATAAGTTCATAGGGTCGTTTTATTGCCATCGGAAAGGGAGAAGAATGTCTTCGTCCGTTATAGCAAAAGAGTCTAAAGTGGCATACAAGGGCTGGCAGGCATTGGTATCGGCGATAGCTGTCAGGTTGTTTTGTAATTCTGCCAGGCTGGTGACACCAATAACCACTTTGTCAATGGCGGGATGAGCCATTGCATGGTTGAGCAGCAGGGCGTGG
>CAZPEJ010000623.1:0-3456 GCA_964585465.1 uncultured Ardenticatenaceae bacterium | reverse complement strand
TCTAATCCCCTCCAGCCTTTCATCCGCGTCCCATCTTCCGGTTTCGTCAACATCACCCACAGTTACCCCTCCATCATGGCGATAAATTTATCGAACAGGACATCGGAGTCATGGGGGCCGGGGGAACTTTCGGGGTGGTATTGCACCGAAAAAGCACGATAAGCTGGAGCATCTAACCCTTCGCAGCATTGGTCGTTCAGGTTGATGTGAGACACCAACACCTCTTTGGGCAAGGTGTGGGGGTCTACGGCAAAGCCGTGATTGTGACTGGAGATTTGTACTGCCCGGTTTTCTGTCACCTGGACTGGTTGGTTGCCACCCCGATGCCCAAACTTAAGTTTATACGTCTGACCGCCCAACGCCAGCCCCAAAATCTGGTGCCCCAGGCAAATACCAAAAATGGGTTTTTTGCCCAGTAGTTGGCGAACGGCCGTTATAGCATACGACACCGCCGCCGGGTCTCCAGGGCCATTTGACAAAAACACCCCGTCCGGGTTCATGGCTAACACCTCGGCGGCGGGGGTGGTGGCGGGCACGACAGTGATGCGGCAGCCCCGCGATGCCAGCAGGCGCAAGATATTCCGTTTCACCCCAAAGTCATAAGCTACAACATGGTAACGGCCGTTACTCACCTCCGCCGCCGCCTGGCCCGGCTGCCACCACGCCTGCCCTTCGGCCCACTGGTAGGGTTCGTGACACATCACCTCCACCGCCAAATCTAACCCATTCATATCACGAGAAGCCCGCGCCACTGCCAACAGCCGCACCGGGTCAGGGTCAACGGTAGAGAAGGCAGCTCGCATCGCCCCATAGGTACGAATGTGGCGCACCAGGGCACGGGTATTCACCTCGGTCATGGCAACCACCCCTCGCTCTGCCAGGTAATCGGGCAGGGTTTGGCGGGCGCGCCAGTTGCTAACCACCGGGCTGAGGCTGCGGATGATTAACCCGGCCGCCCACACCCGCCCACTCTCATCATCCTCCGGGGCCACCCCGTAGTTGCCAATGTGCGGTGCCGTCATGGTAATCACCTGACCGTGATAGGAGGGGTCAGTAAGAATTTCCTGGTAGCCGGTCAGACTGGTGTTAAAAACAATCTCCCCACTGCTATCCCCCATCGCCCCAAACCCCCGGCCGGGCCACTGGCTACCGTCTTCCAAAACAAGCATTGCGGAAGGAAGTGCTTTCATCAAATGACATCTCCTCAGACTAAATAATGCCGCGTAGAGGGTTTTTCCTCTCCGCGTCTCTGCGCCTCTGCGCGAGAAACCTTATTTCCATACACTTTAAACAACTGTATAGCTACGGCAGTTGAAACTGCACCAACATTTGCAAAGTCGGCCTGCGCCGACTCGTGACATTCTTTTCCCAGTCCACGCAGGTGGGCAGCTACGGCAGTTGAAACTGCACCAACATTTGCAAAGTCGGCCTGCGCCGACTCGTGACATTCTTTTCCCAGTCCATGAAGGTGGGCTTTGCACAAACCACAACACTCTTTTCCCAGTCCACGCAGGTGGACTTTGCAGGCAACATCCGTTGCCGTTGCCAGTTGCAGCGATTTTAATCGCCCGCCCTGAACCATTACTACTTTAATTTAGTGGGGGTGGCTGAAGGAATCCCTAAAGATTGCGGCAATCCAGGAAATTGCCGCAATCTTTAGGAGTAGAAACCGAGTTTTTCGGAAAAAACTCGGTTTCGGGCTGTTACCGGTTTCGGGCCGTTTAACGTTTCCGCAAACCGCCAGAGAAGGTTGGGGTAGCGGTTATTTCGCTCTCCTTGGCAATGAAGGGCATGTAGGTAGTGTAGGTGATAGTGTAGGTGGTGAAGTTCCACACGGTTGCCACTTGCTGCACATCTCCGTTTGTGTCTTGCTCCCCAGCGACGGTAACGGTGTAGGTGGTGCCTGGGGTCAAGGTCTGGGTGGGGGTGAAGGTGAGGGTGAAGCTGCCGTTGTCATAGGCAAAGGTGCCACTGACCACCCCCGATGGCCCGGTGACGGTGAAATCTGTGGCGGGATTCATGGCCTGGTTCCAGATGGTAGAAACGGCCGTCTCTAACCCCACCCCAACTGCATCCGCCTCTGGCACATGGGCCACCACCAACGGATCGCGCCAGTTAGCCACGACCAGGTTCACTTCTTGTGTCCCATTCACCCCATAATCCACCGTTAAGGTACGGTTAGGAATTTCTGTATTCCCATCTGCCTCTTTTTCCACTGTATCCCAACTTCCTCTGGTGAATTTATACTCCAGTTGGGTGTCATCCAGCAGGCTGATGTCGTAGCTCCAGGTATTGGGGCCGGTTTGAGTCATGGGGGTGAGGCCGGGATTCCAGGGGCCCCACTCCGGCAGGCTGCCAACGATGTGAACAGTGCCAGGGGAGACATCGGGAACGGTCACATTAAAGGTAACAGTGACAGGGCGAGGAACGGCCGTTCCCTGGATGGTATTAGAAGCTGCCGACCGATTGAAACTGGTATCAAACGCTACCACATAATAATCATACGTGGCCCCGCTGGTCACACTGTCGTCAACGTAGTCGGTCACGTTGGCGGCTACCGTTGCAATCCGCTCGAACACAGCCGAAACCACCGGCCCTTGCCGGTAAATTTCATACCCGGCCAGATCAGGTTCACTGTTGGCATCCCAGCTAAAGGTAATGCTGCTGGAAGAGGTACTATCCAACACCAGATTGGCGGGAGCATTGGGGGCGGTGGTGTCACTGCTGGGAACCACATGCAGCACCCCGGCTTCCTCTGGGTTGTAACCAGGGCCACCCAGGTCAGCATAGTACCAGGTGTTGCCGCTGTCGCTGCTCCATCGGGTGGCATAGTGGAAATCACCCAGGGTATCGGGTAACAAATTGCCCACGTATTCATCGTTGTTCACGTTGGCAATACCAAAGTAGGCCATATCTACCCATGTCCAGCCGGTGCCGGTGATGGGCAGGGTGCCACTGATGGCAAAACCGACCTGGGCCGAGATGCCTGTGGCTGGGCCATCGCCACCCGTTTCTCCAGCAATGTACAGCTGCCCATAGATGTTTTCGGTGGGGGTGATGGTGCTAATGGTGTGGGTAATAACGGGCGGCCATTGCAGGTTGTACCAGGCAGTGGACAGGTCGTGTTGGGGAATGCCCACCACTTCGTTGGAGTAACCACTGACCAATCCGGTGCTATCGTCGCGGCTCACCACCACATAGTAATAGGCAGTGGCATTGAGCAGCCCGGTATCGGTGTAGCTGGTGCCAACCACGTTGTCAACCAGGCTATAACCACCCCCACTGAGCAAACTGCGGTAGATGTCGTAGCTGGTGGCTGTGGGAACGGCCGTCCAACTTAAATCTAACTCCTCGCTGCGAACCCCCGTCACAGTCAGGTCGGTGACGGCGGCTGGCGGCTGTGCCAGGGCGGAGGTGGCAACCAAGACGGCCCCACTTTCACCAGGCACATCTACC
>CAZPEJ010000622.1:0-3462 GCA_964585465.1 uncultured Ardenticatenaceae bacterium | reverse complement strand
CAAGGTATAGTTTGAATGGACTTCTAAATGGGTGAAGTGGCTTGCAGTCATCAAGTGGGATCATATGGGCAAGTGAATCAGTCGGCAAGGGAGAATTTAGTGCAAGCAGGCCGTAACAGAAATTTAGAGGATGGCCTATTTTTATCTTGGCCTTATACACACAATAGTGCTAAAATATACACATTGTTTGTCATAAGTGAGCGTCCAGAAATTAGTTCATCGTAACGACTTTAGTCGTCCAAACCGCTGAAGCGGTTATAAGGAAAATAAGATGCGTACCAATATCGTTTTAGATGAAAGCCTGATAAGCCGTGCCAGACAACTAACGGGGCTGTCAACCAAACGAGCAGTTGTAGAGGAGGCATTACGTTTGCTTATTCAGATGTACGAACAAGAGCAAGTAAAAAATTTACGTGGCAAACTGATTTGGGAAGGGGATTTGAACGAATTACGGGAGGGCAGGATAGATGTTGCTGGTGGACTCCTCAGTATGGATTGATTATTTTAAGGGTGTTATAACCCCTCAAACTGATTACCTGCACACTGTTTTGGGAAATCAGATGATTGTGATGGGTGATTTAATTCTGACAGAGGTATTACAAGGATTCCAACACCCCAAGACATTCCAAACAGCGCAACAGGCGTTAACAAAATTTCCGCTTCACTCAATGGTAGGCGTGACAAATGCGATTCAAAGTGCCAACAATTACCGCTTTTTGAGAGCCAGAGGCATTACAGTTCGTAAAACGATGGATTGTTTGATAGCCACATTTTGCATAGAGGCAGGTTATTCTTTGTTACATCAGGATCGGGATTTTGACCCTTTTGAAAAATATCTGGGTTTACAGGTCATCTATCCTTGAGGGAAATAACCATTTACCCGCCATAATTAGCTGAACAGAAAACCCAATAATCCTGATTGTTTCTGATGTAAAGGATGGGAGTAGTGCTTCACCCGTTGAAGTGTGGAAAATTAACAAATAAGGGTAGGGTTAGATGGATTTTGAATACATTGTTATTGGTAAAGGGCTGATTGGCAGTGCGGCGGTGCGGTATTTGAGCCAGTGGAGTAACCGTGTGGCGGTGATTGGGCCGGATGAACCAGCCGACCAAACAACGCATAATGGGGTGTTTGCCAGCCATTATGACCAGGGGCGGCTGACGCGCCTGATTAGCCGGGATGTGGTGTGGTCGCGGCTGGCGCGGATGTCTATTGACAAGTACCGTTGGTTAGAGGAGCAGTCGGGTATCCCTTTTTACAATCCTGTGGGAATGTTGGTGGTGGATGCGCCACAGGTGAAGAGCCACATGAAGATGTCGTTGGAAGCGGCCGAATTTTTTCACATTCCCTATACCCTCTACCCACCAGGTGACTCCTCCTGGCAAAACGAGTTTCCCGATTTTGCCTTTCCCGTTACTTACACCGTTCTACATGAACCTGCTCCGGCAGGATACATCAATCCCCGCGATATGTTACGCGCCCAATTGACAATTGCGGAACGGCAAGGGGCTACGGTTATCCGGCAAATTGCCACCCAGGTGCGGCAAGTGGGGGAGTGGGTGGAGGTGGAAACGGAAGGTGGCGAGGTGTATCGTGCGCGAAAGATATTAGTTGCGGCCGGGGCCTTTAGCAACTGCTTCGATCTGCTGTCCCACAAACCCACCTTCAAACCAGAGACAGAAACGATCATTCTGGGCGAAGTGAGCGAAACCGACGCAGTCCGACTGGCACACATTCCTACCCTGATTTATTTCATTGAAGACCCGCAAATTGCCGATATTTACATGACACCACCCATACGGTATGGAAACGGCCGTTTTTACATCAAACTCGGAGCCAACACCACTGCCGACCAATGGCCCACCACCCTGGCAGAGATGCAAACCTGGTTCCAACACGGCCACAGCGATGCCTGCAAACCCGCCCTGCAAAACGCCCTGCAAACCATCCTGCCCAACGTACAATTTCTGTCTTTTGAGACCAAACGGTGTATCATTTGTCGCACACCCAACGGCTACCCCACCATAGACCGCATCACCGACACCATCTTTGTAGCGGCAGGCGGCAACGGCGAAGGGGCCAAAAGTTCAGATGCGTTAGGTTTTTTGGCGGCCGGGTTGGTAGAAAACGGCCGTTGGCCGCAAGAACTACCTTATTTTAGTAAACAGTGAACAGTTCCATTCACTGTTCACTGTTCACTGTTTACCGTTTACTGTTCACTGTTCACTGTTAACTGCTTACTACTCACACATGATCCCAATCCAACTTGCCCACGAACTCAAAAAAGCTGGCCTGGTCTGGAAAGCCGGGCTGCACGATTTTTTTGCCATCCCGGAACACGACATGGATGAACGGGTATTTGTCATTACCGATGTCATGGCCTATCTGGAACTGTTGCAAGGGTGGCCGGTGGTGACATTTCACGGAACGGCCGAATGGGGGTTGGACTACATCTACTCCCATGAAATTGTGTGGATGCCAACCGAAGAACAACTGCGGACCGAACTGGTAAACTTGTTAAAAAATAACCATCCCCCCTTCCTGCAACTCACCTCATGGGATGATGGCTACCAGTGTCAGATACAGGTCCAGGGACAACCCCTCACCTTTACCGCCCCCACCGCCCCAGAAGCCTACGCCCGCACCCTTTTGCATCTGCTGAAAGTTTCAGCATAAAAGTTTCAGGTTAAAGGTTTTAGGTATAATAACCACATGACTGGTTTCATAAAACGATTAGGTGTCCTTCCTTCTTTACTCCTCGGTTTAGGGTTATGTTTTGTCGGCATGATGGCAATGAACTACATCATCAATAGCTGGTGGCCGTTCGACGTGGCACGAATAGATTTGGTACGAGATGTCTCCCAAGACCGGGCCGATGTCACCACCTTGTTAGAAGCAGCCAACATGGAAATTATCTTTACTTTCATGGCCGCCATTCTCATCACCATCACCGGCATCTCTTTACCCCTCAGTTACCTGCTCAATAAACGGTTGGGGCATCTCCTCAACCCCAATGCCCCACAACCCTTTTCACCCCGTTTTTTGGTTGTGCTGCGCCAGGCCATGTGGGTGGGTTTTTGGGCAGTGTTTTGTGTCTGGTTACAGATGAACCGCACATTTGGTTTTGCGGTAGCTCTGTTGGTGGCCGGAGTGTTAATTGTTTTTGAACTCCTGCTGCAAATTCGCACCCGTGCAGCATCGGTTACAGGGTAGTCATCATGACAGATTCTCGTTCGCTCCTCCGTGAACTGCCGAGTATGGATAAATTACTGCGGCTGCCACTCACGGCCGATTTAATGACCCGTTACGGCCGTTCCCTCACCCTGGAAGCCCTGCGAAACACCCTGGCCGAAACCAGAACCGCCCTGCTAAACGGCCGTTGCCCTCCCCCCCCCCCCCCCCCCGAAGCACCAACCCCCCCCACCAGGGTAGAGCAACAGCGAGCCCCCACCCAGCGCCCC
>CAZPEJ010000621.1:0-3463 GCA_964585465.1 uncultured Ardenticatenaceae bacterium | reverse complement strand
TTCATCCGTGCCATCTGTGGTTAATCCCTTTGAAACGTGATGCGTAAAACGTGACGGTAGAGCGTTCACGTTTCACGTTTCACGTTTTACGTTTCACAGCAACCCCCAAAAGCCTCTCCGTGTTCATCCATTTCATCCGTGCCATCTGTGGTGAATCCCTACCTGCGTATCAACGGCAGATAGAGGGGGTAGGAAACGGCCGTTTCTGTCACCGTGAGTGTTACGGGTATGGTTTGTTCGGGCAGCAAGGGGTCGTTGCTGGCAATGCACAGGGTGGACGTGTAAACCGCCCCCGGCAACCCGGCCGAATCAAATGTCACCGTCACCGCCTGGTTATTCCCCATTGACAGCGTCCCACTCACCGGAAACGTTGCCAGCCAGGGTGTGTCCTGGGGAGCGGCACAACTCTCTTCATGCAACTGCCAGGTCAGATCGGCCGTGCCCTGGTTTTCAATGGTCAACGTCTGGGTGAGAACCGTGTTTGTTTCCTGCGTACTGCTCAAACTATCGGGCGAAACGAACAGCACAGGCTGAGGGTTGGGTAGCTGGTTATTGACCAGAATTACCTCATCCGCCAGTTCATCAATTAAAGCCAGGTCAAGAACCTGGTCATTGTCAAAATCGAGCATCAAAGCACAGGAAGCAGCCTGGGAAGCAGGGAACTCCTGGGAAAAGCTGAAAACTCCCTGCCCATTATTCAAATAGAGCCGCCAATCCCCCGAAAAGCTGGATGTGACCCAATCCAGGTCACCATCCCCGTCTATATCCCCCAAATCCGTCGCCAACGGGAAGGGGTCGGTGGGGGTGGAGGTGGGGGCGGCCAGATTGCCGTTACCATCCCCTAACAAGATGGCCCCGCTGTTGTTGCTGCTGTTGACAACCGCCACATCGTCATGGCCGTCGCCATTAACATCTCCAGTGTTGAGCATCCAGGGGGAGCCACCCGCGTTTTGGGCGGAGAGAAAGGTGAAGGTGCCGTTGCCGTTGTTCTGCTGGATGATGATGGAAGGTACCCCGGCTACTGCCGCCGAGAGAACCAGGTCTAAACGGCCGTCTTCGTTCATATCCGCCGCCCCCAAGGCCCACTCCCCTGTGCCACCCCCTTCCAAAAATGTGGGGCTGCCAAACACGCCGTTGCCATCATTTAACAACAACGAGAGGCTGCCACTGCCGCTGGAATTGGTGTTCACAATGTCCACATCTCCATCTGCGTCTACATCCAACGCCGCCACCCCACGCGGTTGGGAACCGACATTGATTTGTTGCTGCGGGGCAAAGGTGCCGTCGCCGTTGCCCAACAAAATGGAAAGGCTGTTGGTGGCAATGTTGGCGACGGCCAGGTCGGCGTTGCCATCGTGGTTAAAATCCCCTGGTTCGTTGGGGCTGGCCTGGGTGTTGACAGGGCTGGGGGGTTGCAGAAAGTCGTTAAACAGGCCCGTGCCGTCTGCTTTGTTGAGGAATACACGCACATCGGCGGAAACTTCGTTGATGATAGACAGGTCGAGCCAGCCGTCGTTGTTCATGTCGGTGGCTACGCCGCCATAGGCGCGGGTGGTCTGGCTGGGGATGGTGCGGGTGGAAAGGGTATCTATGACCTGGAATTGCAGCGGGTTTTCGGCCGTTTCTATCCAAAATTGAAAGGAGTAACCGCCACTTAAAGGGGTGGCATCGGCGGCTAAAACAGCGTCGGACAACAGCACCATCACCATTTCACCCGCCGAAAAGGGGTGGGTGGGGGTGAAGATGAGGGTTTGGTCCAAATTGGCAAAGCCGAATGTGCCAGTGACCGGGCCACTCCAACGGCCGAATGCACCCACCGTGTCGCTGGTGACAGTAACAGGGTCCAGTGGACGGTCAAAGGTGAGCGAGATGGGGGTATTGGGAACGGCCGATAAAGAGCGAGCTACCGGACTTGTTTCCAACACCACCAACCCACCAGATACAGGCTGTCGTTCGACAAAAACAAAACCCATCACAGCCAGCAAAATTGCCAATAGATAGAAGGATAGTTTATAAAAAGTCATGGTAAATGATTAACCTTTTGGATGTGGAATATATGAACGTTGGTTCTTTGGGAACTCAGGGGTTGACAGCTAATGAAACGTGATGCGTAAAACGTGACCAGAGAAATTCCACGTTTCACCTTTCACGTTTCACGTCTCACGTTTCACTTTGTGGTAAATCGTTACAACCCGGTTTCTTACCACAAAAGATCATACCCAACACATACCAGACAGCCAAATTAGACAAAATACCGATGGATGACCTTATGGAGTATAATTTAGGCATGGTGACATTGACTCAAACGCCATCTGTGCAAAAACGTCGCAAAATGAGCTATCAGGAATACCTCCGCACCGCCCCCGAATCCCGCTCAAATCTTAAACCTGAAACCTGAAACCTTGTTATAATCCTCACATGTCCATTCAACTCATCCAGCAATATCACGCAAAAATAGAACGAATTGTCCGGTTTGGTGGCAGCCGCAAGGAGACGACGGTGCGGAAGCCGTTCCAGGATTTGTTGGAGCATTATGCGCGGCAGAAGAACCTGGAGCTGATTGGCGAACTGGAGTATCGCACGCGCAAGGGGCAGATGGTTTACCCCGATGGCACGCTGAAGGATGCGCTGCGCCAGGATTGGGGGTATTGGGAGAGCAAGGATGAGGAAGATGACCTGGACGCGGAGATTGACAAGAAGTTTGCCAAAGGGTACCCGCAAAATAACATTTTGTTTGAGGATAGCCAAACGGCCGTTCTCATTCAGTCGGGTAGTGAAATCGGCCGTGTCTCCCTGCTCGATGCCCCGGCGCTGGATGCCCTGCTCACCCGTTTTGTCAGCTATGAAAGCAGCGAGGTGCGTGAGTTCCGCGAAGCCATCGAAAACTTTAGCCGCGACGTGCCTGCCCTGGCGGAAGAGTTACGCCGCCTGATTGCTGAACAGTACGACACCAACCCCGCCTACCAAAAAGCCGCCAAAGAGTTCCTGGAACTGTGCCAGGAAGCCATCAACCCCGGCATGGAAACGGCCGATATTCGGGAAATGATTGTTCAACATGTGCTGACCGAAGAAATTTTTGTCACCGTCTTCGACGAACCCCAGTTCCACCGCGAAAATATCATCGCCCACGAGTTGGGTGGCGTGGTTAGCACCTTCTACAAAGGCCAGACCCGCCGCACCATAGACGGCCGTATTGCAGGTTACACCCAGGCCATCAAAGCCCGCGCCGCCCAAATTTATAACCACCAGGAAAAACAAAAATTCCTCAAAGTGTTGTACGAAAACTTCTACAAAGCGTACAACCCCAAAGCTGCCGACCGCCTGGGCATTGTCTACACCCCCAACGAAATTGTGCGGTTTATGATCGAAGCCGCCGACACCCTGTGCCATAAACATTTCGGCCGTACATTGGGCGACAAAGGGGTGGAAATCCTCGACCCGGCCACTGGCACCGGCACGTTCA
>CAZPEJ010000620.1:0-3468 GCA_964585465.1 uncultured Ardenticatenaceae bacterium | reverse complement strand
CAACGCCAAAATCGCCAACGCCAGCCGCCCCCGCTCCCCCCCCCTTCACACAAGAATCGGCTTACACACATCCTCAGCGCGAAAAAGATACCGTCCCAAATAGCTGCGAGCCTCCCCCAACATCATATTACGATGGCTCAACAACTCATCCAGCACCGTGTTTTGCAAATTTAGCTCGTCATGTGCCTGGGAAAAATACCCCACCTTCAGGCTGGCCCCCAACTGCACCTCCCCCTGAAGTGGCTCAAGACGCTGCAAAATGGTCTTCAGGAAGGTGGTTTTGCCGGTGCCATTGCCCCCAATCAGCGCGGCGCACTCCTGGCGGAATAGCTCAATGGGGTCTGCGGTAAACAGGGGTTTCCCGCTATACCCCACCACCAGGTTTTTGGTTCGCAACACCACATTGCCGCTGCGGTGGCTGGTGTGCAGGTGCAGGTTGAGCGCGGGAGGGCGCGACGGGCCACGCAACCCGTTGATTTGCTCTTGCAATTCGCTCGCGGTGGAAGCCACTTGAGTGATGTCTAGTTCATTCGCCACCTGTGCCCAGCCCCGGCTCTGAATGGTCGAGACGATGCCAATGCCCCCCAGCCGAATGGCAGCTACCTCGCGGCTGATGCGGCTTAATTTACCCTGGGCAATGCGGGTGTTTTGTCCGGCAATGTTGCGCCGGATAAAATCCATCTCCTTTTCCAGCCGCTCTTTCAAATCTTCAAATTGCTGTTGTTGCCGTTCCCAACGCTCTTGTCGCTGCTGCACATAGGCGGTGTAATTGCCGCGATACATTTCAATACCTTCACGGCTCATCTCCCAAACGGTGTTGACCACTTTGTCCAGGAAGTAACGGTCGTGGCTGACAATGAGGATGGCTCCATCCCAGGTTTTTAAGGTGCCTTCCAGCCATTCAATGGCTTCTACGTCCAGGTGGTTGGTGGGTTCGTCCAGGATGAGCAGGTCTGGTTTTTCTAGCAGCAACCGCGCCAGCAGCAACCGGGTTTTTTGTCCACCGCTTAAATGGGGCAAGAACATGTGCCAATCGGCCGTTTTGAAGCCTAATCCGGTTAAAATTTGTTTGATACGAAGTTCATACTCATAACCGCCCGCCAGTTCAAACCGTTGTTGCAACTGGCTATATGCCTCAAAAAGGTCATCAGTCAGTTCTCCTTCGGTCATGGCGGTTTCCATCTCGCGCAGGCGCAACTCGTCCGCCCGCAGGGCAGCAAACACCGTAAGCATCTCGTCGTAAACGGTGTGGTCGTGGGCGATAAATGCCTCCATCGCTTCCTGGGGCAAGTACCCGAAACGGGTACCTTTGGAAAAGTGAATAGAGCCAGCAGCGGGCTGGCTTAAGCCAGCCAGGATGAGGAGAAAGGTGGTCTTGCCAATGCCGTTTGGCCCCACCAGAGCCACTTTACCATCGTTGGGAATGGTGGCATGAATGCCACGAAATACATCAAATGCGCCAAATGATTGGCTGAGGTTGTTGACCGTTAAAATAGACATGACGGGAAAATTATATCTCTTATGGGGAGGTTGTGGTATGCTATCGCGTATTGCGTAAAAGGTGAAGCGCGATAAGGAGAACCCATGCAAATTACAAATAAACCTCAACATGACCCGGTAGTGGATTTGAATGTGGTAGATGCTTATATGCGGTGGGCTTTGATGGCAGCGGAAGAGGTGGTGGGGGTGAAGGGGATGCAGGTGGTGTTGCGCCAGGCGGGGCTGGAACGGTTGATTGACAACTATCCACCCAATCAACTGGCAGTTAGTGGGCATTTTACGTTTGGGGATTATGCCAATTTGTGTACGGGGTTGTTAAACTTTTTTGGGCGGGCGGGCAAGAGTATGGCCTTGAGAATCGGCCGTATTTCGGCCCAACACGCCGTTGACCAACAAAGTGAGACGTTTGGGTTGGGGGTGTTGGTGAAGGCTTCCCGTCTGTTGCCCCTGGCTATGCAGCAAAAAGCGGGCATGACGGTGATGCAAAACGGGTTCCGCAACCTGGCAAAAACGGTGGGGCAGGAGCTAAAGCTGACAATTGAGGATCGGGGGGATAAATTTGCCTACATTGATGAAACCTGTCCCTTTTGCGCTGGCAAACAGGCGGATACGCACATTTGCTGGACGTTTAATGGCAGTCTGGCACAAGGGCAGACGTGGCTAACGGGCAAAGAGTTCGTCATTGAGGAGGTGGCGTGTCGGGCCATGGGTGCCCCGGCGTGTGTGTGGGAGATTAACAAAACGCCGAGATAACGGGGTTTCACGTTTCACGTTTCACGTTTCACGTTTCACGTTTATTGGAAGTTAACAATTGTCTCAATCTCCAATCTCCAATCTCTAATCCCTTATAGGTTGTTTAACCCGCGTTCCTAAATAGGCCAACAGCATGGCGAAGATGCCAATTGCCACAAATAAGACGCTGGTGGCTGGGCTGATACGTGCCAGGAGGATGCCTTGCAACCAGGGGATTAACATGCCGCCGCCGCTGCCCATTGCCACGATGATGCTGGCGGCGGTGCCGGGGGATTGGCGGAAGGTAGCGGTGGCAATGGCGATGGTGGTGGGGAAGATGGGGCCAAAACAGAAACCCATGAGTAAAACGGCCGTTGTTGTGACCACTGCATTCCCGGTACTAACTGCTAACATGGCACCTGCCACCAGTGAACCCACCAGGGTCATCAGCAGTAAGGTATTTGCGGCCAGGGTTGTCCCCAAAACGGCCGCTACTACCCGCCCACCCGTTAGAGCCAGCCAAAAACCAGAAGCCACCAGGGCGGCGTTGGCAGCATCCATTGTGGTGGTGTTATTCAGGTAAACAGGTGTCCAGTTTGCCATCCCGTTTTCCACCCCCACGTAACAAAAAATAAGCAGGCCAAAAAGCCATAACAGGGGGGAATAATAGAGGGAGGCGGGAAAAAGTTCGGCCGTTTTGGGCGGCGGAGCAGGTAGAGAATAAACCAGCAGGGGAATCAGGAACAACTGCAACAACACCAGCCCCACCCCTACCCACAGCGCGGGCAAGGCTGTCTGCCACCAACGCAACATCAAACTGGCAACGGCTGGCCCGGACACGGCCCCCAGACCAAAAAAGACGTTTAACAGGTTCAGCGCGGTAACGCTCCGTTTAGCATACACCTCAGCAATCAAAACATTGGTGGTAATGTCCACCGTGCCATGCCCCAACCCGGCCACAAAAGCACACAACAGCAACGGCAGAAGGGAACGACTGAGCAGGATGCCAGCCGTTCCTGCCAGCAGAAATGTGACTCCGGCCATGAGCATGGGTCGCTGCCCCAGGCGGTCGTTGAGGGGGCCTGCGGCAACCAGGGCTAACAGTGAGCCAAGAAATAGTCCGGCGATGGTGATCCCAACCGCCGCCAATGTTGTCTGGGTGTTATCTGCCAGGTTGGGCAGGGCTGGCCCCAAAGCGGCCGTGATATACCCCAGCGCAAAAAAGCCGATACAAGC
>CAZPEJ010000619.1:0-3471 GCA_964585465.1 uncultured Ardenticatenaceae bacterium | reverse complement strand
TAGTTACTCTGAAATTTTGATTGACGTTGCTGAACAGTTACCAAAACAATAATATTTATCAAGTGAATATTGGGACAAATGAAGTCATGCCTGTCACCTCGTTTGAGGAGAGTTTGGTGTATGATATGGCTTGGTCTCCAAATGGGAATATCTGGCTTTTACAACCAATAACATGGTCTGGTCACTGAAACCCGATCAACCACCAATCCAGATCAACTCAGGAGGAGTTACTCGACACCCAGTTTGGATAACACTGACTGCCCCCTAAAGGAGCGAACAAAATGAGGCGTTTACTGTTGATGGTCTTATTGTTTACCGGTTTTATGATGCTGGTCGGCTGTAGCCAGACACCAGAAAGTACTGCAACTCCTGTGGTGAGAACGGCTACCCCACAGGCGAGCAGCACATTGGTTGTAACGGAAACAGCCCCGGCAACAGAACCCATTCCCACCAGTTTGCCTGCGGCAACTGCTACAAAACCTTTGGCAGAAACCGTTGAGCCAACGGTTGTATTAGAGGGAGTGTCAATGGAAACGGCCGTTCCTACTCTCTCCCCTTCGATAGAATTAACTCCTTTCACTACTAGCTATCTGGCTTTCCTTTGGGCCCCTCATCTCGATACCGATGGCCCTGACGCAGGTGTCACTACCAACCTATACTTTGCTTACCCAGGCACGTCTCCCGACACCTGGGATATTCAACCTGTGGTAACGGAGTTACATGGCTGGCCTTTCATGACCGTTTCACCGGACAAAACAAAGTTAGCTTTGTTGCTGTTAGACGACACTAACTTAGATGGCACCCAATTTTATGCAGACGATTTTTATAACATCTACCTGTATACATTAGCCGAGTCGAAATTAGAAAGGATAGTAGAAGTTCAGGAGTACACCTATTTTTTAGAATGGCAAACAAATAGTCAGAGCCTCATGTATCCGCAAGGAACTAATGTCTTTCTCGCTCACCTGGACGGTTTTGCTCCTATCCAGTTGACCGACTTTCCCCTTAGCGCACCAGGGGTTTCAGTAGATGATAATTGGATCACAAATCTTTCATTATCTCCAAAAAACAAAATTTTGGTTATAAACACATATATCGGTGATGTTAGTTTCGTTAGTGGTGAAGGGGACGAAAAACAGCTTATTGTTATTGGGCTGGCAAATAATATAGATTTTTCCTGGTCACCAGATGGAGAATGGTTAGCTTACTGGTCTCCCGATTTATTGGGAGGATTTTACCTGTTCAACACCCTGAGTAATCGCATAGTAGAAATGGTAGCGCGCGGTGAAGACAACGCTACGGTAACTACACCAGTATGGTCAAATAACAGCCGTTTCATGGCCTATACTCAAGGAGGGTCTAGCTTATATTTATGGGATGAGATGCAGCAATATGCTCGGAAACTAGCGAATGTTCCTTTTATTAGCCCTCCAGTAGTTTCGCATGATGGAACAAAATTTGTAGCTGCTTTTTTTGATGAAGGTAAAAACGGTTTTTTTATTTTCGATACAGTTGATGGAAGCTTTCAGGATTTTTCGCAACCAAGAACTGGCATGGGGCAAATCACTTCGCCTGCCTGGTCACCAGATGGCTTGAAATTGGCCGCCGCCTTTTCTGATGAGGAACAGAGCGGTTTCTTTATTTATGACACACTAACTGGAAACCTTGAGGAGTTTGTACAATCGGTACATATGGAAGGTGCCAGGATGCTGAACTGGTCCCCTGGGGGTGAACGGATCGCCTTTTTTGCTATACGGGATGGTATCAGTGGATTTTATCTATTTAATCCTGAGAACGGGGAGATTGATTTAATCTTAGACACAACCAGCATGATAGACCCAACCTCTTTGGTGTGGCTGCCATAAACTAATTGGGATCCTTAAACCTGACTTCGTTATGGGGGATAATGATGAAAAAAAAACCCTTGATATTGACAGAAGGATAACCCCAACGGGCTTTTTTCCATGTCCACTGTTCACAACGGCCGTTTTTCAAAATGTAAACAGGTCTCCCCACAATCGGCCGTTTGGCTGGTTGGTATGTTGATGGTGACAACTCCTGCCTGTATAACGGCCGTTACCATGACCTCGATCTTTCCTGTGTACTCTCTGCGTGTTTTGTTTGGAGATTAGAGATTAGCACCTTTCCAATCGCTAATCGCTAATCTCCACTCTCTCGCTCTACAGACGGTGTTGTTGGGGGCCGTCTGGGCCGTGAGAGAAGAGGAATTTGTGATTGTCGGAAACGGCCGTTTCCAAATGTACTGGTCGCCTCCACACAGTGTGCAAATTTGCCAGCGTCGCCTGGGCATAAGCCGCGTCCAGGTCAATGCCTTCGTGCCGATGAATCAAGTATAACTCGCCCCGATTTTCATAATTGGCATCCACCACATCAATCATCGGTTGACCAAAATTGGTCAACTGGAACAGCAGCCGCCGTTTAATTTCGGCAAACTGACGGCTGGCAATCTCATACTGCTCACTATCTTCGTTATAAGCAAAAGCAAACAGTTTGTGTTTGCGGGCAAACTCCTCCGTTAAGAAGGTGTCAATAAACCCCACATCGTTGTAAATGCGCCGCACCTCAAACACCTTTTTGCGTCCCAACCCCAACTTTTGGTCCCAATCTTCCTTTGCGCGGGCATCATCACACGCCTCATAATCTGGCCCAAACGCGCCACGATTCCACCGGTCTTCAATATCTTTGAGCAATTCCAACCCCATGCGGTATGGATTCAACCGGCCGGGGTGCATGGCAACCGTGCCAGAGTGATGTTCGGCATAATCAATTAACTCATCCGGCTTCAACGCTTTCTGTGTCATGATGGTACTGTGCCAAAGAGAGGCCCACCCTTCATTCATGATCTTTGTCTGTCGTTGCGGCGCAAAATAGTATGTTTCCTCACGCACAATACCCAAAATATCCCGCTGCCAGTTTTCCAATGGGGCATACTCCATGAGGAACAACAACACATCCCGTTCGGGTTGTTCTGGGATATTTTTGCGCTGCACCCGCTCCGCTTCCAGTTTTTGTTTTTGCGCTTGCAAAAACTCTGGCGGATTGATGTAACTATCCATGTACTCATTGGCCTTCATCTTTTTCACAATGGGTGTTTCATCCGTTTCTACCTCGGTTATTTCCGGCCGTCGCCGCACCCCAGGGGCGTGAATATCAATCAGATTGTCCAACGACAAACACGCGTCCAGGAAGTTTTCCACCGTTTCCAGGCCATATCGTTCAATGTAGTTCCGCACTCGCGCCGCGTGGTTTGCCATTTCATCTAACATCTTGCGGTTAGTGTGGGCAAACCAGTAGTTGTTTTTGAAGAAGTCTGCATGACCACACACATGGGCCATGACCAATTTTTGGTCAACGGGCAGGTTGCTTTCCAACAAGTAGGCGTGGCATGGGTTGGTGTTGATGACCATTTCGTAAATGCGGTGTAAACCATAGGCATAACTTTTGGACAAT
>CAZPEJ010000618.1:0-3480 GCA_964585465.1 uncultured Ardenticatenaceae bacterium | reverse complement strand
CCCCATCTGGCGGCTCCGGTGGTGGTGGACATGGAACGGGTCATTGGCTCGTTACAGTGGGCTTTGCGGGAGATGGATAGCCGCTATAAGTCGTTTGCCGAGGTGGGGGCGCGGAATATCACCGATTACAACAAACGGATGTTATCCAGTGGCGGGGAGAAGCTGCCTTACATTGTGATTTTTATTGATGAGCTGGCGGATTTGATGATGGTGGCTCCAGAGGATAGTGAGCGCAGCATTACGCGGCTGGCCCAGATGGCGCGGGCGACGGGGATTCATGTGGTCATTGCTACACAACGGCCGTCTGTGGATGTGGTTACCGGGTTGATCAAGGCCAACTTCCCCGCCCGTATTGCTTTTGCAGTGGCTTCCAGCACCGATAGCCGCGTGATTTTAGACTCTACCGGTGCCGAACGGCTGCTGGGGCAAGGGGATATGTTGTTCCAAAGCCCAGATGCGGCGGCTCCGCAACGGCTACAAGGCTGTTTTGTTAGCGATAAGGAGTTGAGCCGTTTGATTGAGTATTGGAAGAGTGCGCGCCGGTTTAATCTGGTGGATGTGGAAGCCGCCATGAGTAAACGACCAGAACCGGTGGTGATTCACACCCCCGCGCCGCAGGCAGCCGCTACAACGGCCGTTCCCAAACCCACTCCCCCGATGGCCGAAAGCCGTGAACAGCTATTGGCAAAAGTGGAGCCAGCCGCCAGGAGTGGGGAACCGGTCAACAGCCACCAACGTTCCGTTTCGCGCCAACCGGATAAACCCTCTGTAACGGCCGATAAACCCATCTTTCCCGTTGTTTCCCACCCGCCCGCGCCTAAACCCATTGTGAATCCGGCGGCAAAAACGGCCGTTCCCGCCCCACAAAAACCACTTTGGGAGGAGCTACAAGCCATTGAACCCAACGGCGACAAAGAGCCACAGTATGAAGACGATTTGTTACCCGAAGCCATCGAGTTAGTGCGAAAACTCAATAAAGCCTCAACCAGCCTGCTGCAACGCCGTTTTCGTATTGGTTACACCCGTGCTGCCCGATTGGTAGACCTGATGGAAGCGCAAGGGATTATTGGCCCGGCCACTGGCACCAGCAAAGCAAGGGATGTGGTGGGCGGAGAGGAAGGGGCATCGGTAGAAACAGATGAGCCGGAAGAAGAGGAACCGTCAGAATGACAGCGTATACCCCAATACAGGGTGATATTCCTGTGTCATTAACTGACGGCACTTTTGTCTCGATTGAGCGGCAGCCTCCGTTAAAAATTCACCAGCTTGGATTTCAGCCTGCCAGGTCTATTCCTGAAATTCCCCGATGGTTTTTGCAAAAATATGTCAAACCAGGTATGACGGTCTTAGAGCCGTTTGCTGGTTCTGGCACGACTGTTATCGAAGGGTTGAGGCATGGGGCCTGGGTGTATTGGCTCGACTATCATCCGTTGAGTCGTTTGATTTGCCAGGTCAAGACGGTTGAATTTTCCTGTCAAGAGATTGTGAGGAAAACGGCCGAAATTTTGCAAAAAGCAACTGCCCAGAAAAGTGCCCCCACAACTGTTTTTTTTGCGAATAAAGATTTTTGGTTCCAAAAACCAGTCCAGGAAGGTTTGGAAATTATCCGAGAACACATTTTGCAGACACCAATAGAACTGCAACCGGCTCTTTGGCTGGCTTTTGCGGCAACCGTTCGCAAAACCTCAGACATGAATGATGGGATGTTGCTGGCCGCAAAACGCTCACATGTTGAAAAAGTCCCACAACGCTCACGGCATGATGTTTTTCACTACTTTCAAGGCTACACAGAAAAAACGGTAGAAGCGTTAAGCGAATGGGGGCAAGTAGCAAATGGTTTACGGAAAAAAGCTGTTGAATTGCCTGAAGGGGATGCCCGATGTTTTATGACAACCTCTTTGTTGGATGCGGTAGTCACTTCTCCTCCTTATGTCAATGCGATAGATTATGTCTGGGCGGCTAAATTTGAACTTCACTGGTTGGGGTTGGTGAGTAATGATGAAGATCGGCTGAATTTATACGAAAAGGAGATAGGGACAGAGCGAATTTCCCGGCAGATGTGTCGGGAAATCGGCCGTACAGGGTACCGTGAAATAGATATTTTGATTGAAGAAATTTTCCAGGGTACAAAATACCAGGCATCTAAAGGGCAAAATGGATTACGCGCACGGGTGGTTTACCAATACTTTACCGATATGAAGGAGCATTTTGCACACTGTTTTTGCAAATTGCGCCCTGGGGGTTATTACTGTTTTACAGTAGGTGATCACAGCAGAATTTGTGGGGTGGAGATTCCAGTTGCCTCACTACTGGCCCATATCGCCTGTGATATGGGTTTTGAGAAAAAATTTCAATTTCAGGTATTGTTAAAAAACCGCAAATTAAACATCCCTCGGAATGTCAAATGGGCAGGGGTTATTCAGCATGACACAACGATTGTGTTGCAAAAGCCAGTTTCATGAATACAAAACCTGATTTGGAATCATTAGAAGGGGTGTTGGCACAATACGGCCGTTCCTTTTCCGCCAAAACCTTTATTGAAGAGTCGTCAGACGAGGATGAGCTGATGCTCGTGTTTGGTTTGACCCCGGCCATAAAAAGCGCAAACAAACAGTATTGGGGTCGAGAGTTGGGTATGTGCTGGCAACGGCTTGTAACAGAGTTGTGCCGTCAGACCTGCGATCAGTTTGGTAAAACAATTCGAGAAAAAGCAGATCAACTGTGTGATCTTACCGTAGGAATGGATGCAATTGATACCAAGTATCGTATTGGTTCAGGTGATTCTGGTACATTGAAAAAGTTTAAGCAATATGGAGCAAGAATTACAAATTTAGGTTATAGACCTGTCTTGCTCATTTTAAGAAATGATAACTTGCCATCAGCAATTACAGCTTGTATTGCAGGTGGTTGGGTTGTGTTATCTGGTGGGGCAGCTTACACGTATCTGCATCAAGTGACAAACTTCGATTTAAGAGCATGGTTGCTGGATCGTAAGGGTCATTATTCGTTGAAAGAGTTTTGATAAGGTTTCTCAATGGCACATTTACGCGGACGAGAACGTGCCCGCTATGTACAAAAGATGTTTGCGGGTATTGCCGGGCAGTATGACACCATGAACCGGCTCATGACGGGTGGGCAGGACATCAAATGGCGTAAATATGTCATTCAACAGGCCCAGTTGCCAGCAAACGGCCGTTTGTTGGATATTGCCACTGGCACCGGTGACATCGCCTATGAAGGGGTCAAACAAATCCCTGGACTGCGGGCAGTAGGGGGAGATTTCACCATCGAAATGATGCTGGCGGGCAAACAGTATCCAGAACGGCAGGCCATTCGTTGGACAGCCGCCGATACGTTGGCTCTGCCCTTTGCCAACGACACCTTTGATGCCGTCACTTCTGGATTCCTAATGCGAAATGTGATTGATGTGCCGGGGGCCTTCCGCGAGCAGATGCGTGTCACCAAACCGGGCGGGCGAGT
>CAZPEJ010000617.1:0-3482 GCA_964585465.1 uncultured Ardenticatenaceae bacterium | reverse complement strand
AAGTGGTTCACAATCCCATCAACTATTTTGTCGATCCTACCGTTCTTAATGGTATTCCTTGGAGTGATTACGCAGACGGCGAGAACCTTTACAGCATTTCATCTTATAAGCTTCCACCTTACAATAATCTATATAACTTTTGGACAGACGGCGCGGTCGCTGCTGGCGTAGTTAGGCCATAATGAAAAGAGTTTAGTAATGAACAGATATTTTCTCCTATTGTTATTAGCAGTTACTACCTTATTTGCCTGTACTCCTAATGTTGGTGATATTGCCACTGAATCTTCAAGCCAATCACTAAAAATGACAGTCACAATATCCCCCACTATTTTGCTGCCAACAAGGACATTAACATCGGTAACAGAACCCACCTCTACAATTGAAGTAAGTGCTGATAGGACAATTGTTCCTACAGAAACACCAACAGAATCGGTACTAAACCTGATAACGACTCAAAGAATCTGTACCACACTGCCGCAACATTTTAATTTCTATGCAGAACTAGGCATATACCAAATTCTTGATTTGCGGTTTGAAAGCGAGGAGGTTTTGACTTTTGAAGGTTGGGCTGATAGGTCAAATGTGCCTTTGGTACCCCAAACACCAGAACCAACTCCAGATATGATGCCCGGCCCGATTCCTTCAGCACGCGTGCTATTCATGGCAGGCCAGGTAAATATACCTACTAGCATATTAGAGTCACGTACTCTTGTCTTTGCGCCCCTGCTAAATAATCCTTGTGGTGAAGAGTGCCCGTTGGAAATAATAAACCAATCCCCTGATGAGCGATGGCAACTGGTTCAGGTTAGTGACTGGTTAAGAGAGAAAATAGGTATTTGGCTTGTTGGAGAAAAAGAGATGGTGCAATTAATCCGCTATGTGCCCTTTGGTTTGGACTGGCAATGGGCGAGAGATAGTTCGATGCTTTGGTTAGAGTATAGTGACCCTGACCGTGGAGGTTATGCTCTAGTTGTTTACCCCGAGGACTCAATAACAGTTAAAGAGACAGAATATGGAAGCCCGCTTGATCCTACATTCTATTTCCCAGACTTTTCCCCAACCGAAAAGATAGTGCTTTCAACTGCAAATTCCTTTGAACAAGGTGTTGATACTGACGAACTACTCATGCTCGATTTGACCGATAGTTTTACACAAGTGACTTCAATACAGGTGATTCCAGGTCTTATTTCAGCAGACTGGAATGATGCTACACAAGGTTATTTGTTGCAGATTGTAAACCGCATTGATCGCGAAATTCTGAGTGTGGAAATTCAAAACCAAAATGGGCAAGTTCTTGTAACTATTCCACAAGGTATCCTTTATTCTATTGAGCCGAGGTTGACAGAAGAACTTGCCCCATTTTATCGTTTCAGCCTTCCAGGTGAGTATGCTTTATCAGCATCGGGAAGATTCCTTGCGGTAGTGCAAAACTCTAGGGAGATTTTACTTTTCGATTGTGGTTTGCAAAATTAGCTGCTGTTGCGTGTCGCTCCTTTAAGTAGGTGTGGCCAGTACTTCACACCTTGCCACATTCGTTTGCAATTACTGACCCATTTCCTGCTGACATTGTTTTAAGCGATTGGTTGTCTGGTCTGGCAGTTTGCTTGGTTCGCTTGTTAACATCCTGGTGGCGTTTGTTGTGCCATGCAGGCCGTCGCTGCCCGTCTCACCAATGAACTATTAGGTGGCAACGATGACTTGTTTTACATCTACGGCGACCATCTTTCGATAGGTTTAGCACAGGCCTGGGCAGCACCTCTCTGTCCACGACCACTACCGGCAGCGTGGTCTTCGGCAGCACTGCCCGTTACTACCCCTTTGGCGATTGGCGCACCGAACCCACCGCTAACCTCACTGACAGAGGCTTTATCGGGCATGTCAGCGACAACACCGGCTCCAATGATCTCGGCCTCATCTACATGAACGCCAGGTACTACTCCCCAGGAGTAGCCCGCTTCATCAGTGCCGACACCCTCATCCCCAACCCCACCAACCCCCAATCCTTCAACCGCTACTCCTACGTCCTCAACTCCCCCCTCAACTTCACCGACCCCTCAGGACACGCTGAATGTGATATTGATTGCCAGATTGCAACAGAGAGAACTGATTTTCGTATTCATTTTTGCGAATTCTGTTACGAATACGATGTAGCCCAACAACGACAAAATATCGCTGCACTAGAAAGCGGTGTAAAATTTGTGGCTGAAACGATTGCAAGTATTGCTTTTGAACCAGCCGATTGGTTTTTTAGCAGCAGAGATGCCTATACTGCTTACAAACAAGGAGAATATGGAACGGCCGCTGCAATTGTTACTATGGCGGCTTTACCCCTTGTTACAGGCAGTATAGGGGATGAAGCAGTTGATGCAAGCCTGCGATTATGGGGAGAATATGGTGATAATGCAATTAGGAATAGTCAGAATTTGTTTGCTTTTGGAAGCAAAACTGCACCGCGTGTTCCAAGGATTGGAGTGGATGTGTTTCCTGATACGGCGGGAATTATAAGTAGCCAAACTCCACCATTACCCAATGGAGTGTCAACTTTTACTGATATCTCTCAAGCACCATTGACTGGTCATTATCATGTGCTTCCTACAGGTACACAACTGCCTGATGGCTTATCCCTTGTCGCTGATGGTAGCGATGTAATTCCCAATAGTCCTCATCCACCTACTCATCATACAATATATCCCACTAAAAACATGACTTTAGAAGAATTCACAGGGCTTTTCAACAGCTTGCCCTGGCAATATGGAGGAAAAAAGTTGAAATGAACCCGCACACACCTCATGATGATACAGTTATATGGAAACGGTTAGTTAACAGCTACTTAGATCTCTCCCAAGCCTTGAAAGAGTTTTTTTCTCAGGGAAGGGAACGAGTTTCTCTTGTTCGAGAAGGGTTTGCACAAGGGGATATTCCAGCCGCATTATACGTGTCTCGTTACATGGCTGTTTCAGAACTTTGTCAGTTATTCAATGAATTGATACATATTTCGATTTCACCTGCATATGCTGGCACTGCTCGAGAAATTATCCTTTTGTTACCTAAAGAATGGATATTGTCGCATATTGAAGAAGTAGTAGAACCCATATTACAGCATGATACAGAAGAGGAATTTAGAAGAATTTTTGAATTGTATTTGAATTTAGAAAAAACACTTGCTTACAGATTAGCAGAAAGGGCTATTAATCACCCTAATAAAGAAATTAAGGAAGCTGGAGAAGATTTCTTTTACATATTATCTCAGGAGTAATTACTCGAAGCAGGTTATGAGCAGTTGCCACAATAACAGTAGCAACTACGCGCAAACCTATGATGTGGAAAACCGCCTGATAACCGTCAACAAAACCGGCACAGGAATCACCAGCTTTGCCTATGACGCGGCCGGGCAACGGGTGAAAACCGTCCAACCAGACGGCACCATCCTCCATTACCCCTTCCCTGGTTACGAAGTTACCAACCCTGGGCAGATTGGCTCC
>CAZPEJ010000616.1:0-3483 GCA_964585465.1 uncultured Ardenticatenaceae bacterium | reverse complement strand
GAAATTCACTTCAGGTTTGCGGATCAACGCGGATTTTTCGGTAAATTAAACAATTCGGGAGGGACAGAGTTTTGGAAACGGCCGCCTCCCATCCCAGAAGAGTACCCCATGTTTGAACAAAATTTTTTCCAGGAAGAAGTGAACGCCGGGCCAGGACGAGCCAGCCGATTCATGGGACAGATTCTGGTTAAATTAGGACACACTGCACCTCATAACACGTTTGTTAATTTGCCCCCAAGAAGTGGAGAGGGTTTAGGGCAAACGAAAAGTGGAGGAGGTAAACACTGCATATTGCTCCTTGACAAGGGGAACAATGAGTAATAGACTATTCCAAAGTAGTCTACTTTTGTGTAGCCTATTCGAGTGAGTTTACAAAAGGTGATGTATGTTTGAGACTGAGTTTATGGGGCGCCACGCTGAATTGCAGTTGTTGGATAATTTGTGGAAAACACCCAAAGCAACATTGCTAATTTTATATGGAAGACGACGAGTCGGCAAGACGCGCTTGTTGACTCACTGGTTGCAACAACATAACGAACATGCCATTTATTGGGTAGCTGAACCAACGGCCGCTCTCGATCAACTTCGCTCTTTCTCCCAAGCTTTATACAATTTTGCTACCCCCGATGCACCCGCTCCCCCTGATTTCACCTACAGTAATTGGGAACAAGCCCTACGCCAGGCTGCACAACTGGCCCAGACCCGGCGTGTCGCATTGTTCATTGATGAAGTGACTTACCTGACCGATGTAAACCCCAGTATCGTTGGGACACTTCAGAAGGCGTGGGATCAGTGGTTGAGTAAATCAAATATTTTTATGGCACTTTCGGGATCGCAGATGGGGATGATGCAGCAGATGATTTCCTATGATGCTCCCTTATATGGCCGGGCTACTGCTCAACTCAAACTACCCCCCATCCCTTTTGGTGTAACCAGTCAATTTTTCCCACACTACAATGCCCGTGATCGTGTTGCTACCTATGCTATTTGGGGCGGCATCCCGGCGTATTGGGAACGCATAGATGAAACATTATCCGTTATAGACAATGTACGGGTGCAACTGCTACCTTCTAACTCCTGGATGCAAGAAGAGCCACGTCTGTTGCTGCAAGATTTCATCACAGACCCCCACAATTATGTGGGGATTATGCGGGCCATTGCCTTTGGAGCACATGCTCAAAACGAGATTTGTGAACGTACTGGACTGTCTAAGGGATTGGTGTCGAAGTACCTTATTGTGCTACGCGGCACTGGGTTTGTAGAACGACGTGTGCCAGCTACGGAGACCAATCCAGATTCACGACGCGGCCGCTACTATGTGACAGATGCCTTTTTGCGGTTTTATTATCGTTTTATGGCTGCGTATCAAGCGCGGTTGGCAATGGGTGAACAGCAAAAGCTATTAGAAGCAATTGAGCAAAATCTACCTGAATTCATTCTTCACAATACCTGGGAAGAGCTATGCCATGAGTGGCTATTACGTGCTAGTGCTAGAGGCGAGTTTCCTGTGGAAATAGAGGAGGTTGGGGGAGCCTGGACGCGGGCACAAACGTTTGGTGTTGTTGGAATAAACCGCCAGGAACGTATTTTGGTACTGGGTGGTTGTCACTGGAAAGATGAACCATTGGGAACACAGGTTATTCACGATCTGGTCAGCCGTACAACGGCAATTTTGCCAGATGAAGAGGTATGGCAGGTCTATTACCTCATTTTTGCTTCTAATGGATGGTTACCAGAGGTATTAAACAGCTCTGAACATATGGCACACAATTTAAGTGTTGGGAAGCGATGGGTTGTGATTGGTCTTCAGCTACTAGATCTGGAAAAGGTGGATAGCGATTTAGCTCGTTGGTCAATAGTAAATAGCCAATAACAAGTTTTATTGAGCCTATCTGTTATTTATCCTTCTACTACGGGGCAGAATAATCTTGTGCCTCGTGGTAGGCGGTTGAATACTGCCGAATAAAAAATAAAAACGCCAGGTAGTGCAAGTACCTGGCGTTTCAATCAACTATAGAAAGCCGCTTTCTTTAAGACCGGGTGTTGCAAGCACTCTGTCAAAAAGCCCCTTTAATGGGGAGGGGGGTTGTTTGCCTCCTGCGGCTTTTAACCTATCACTAGAGAGGAGGATACCACAGCGAGATCGCAGTGTCAATGGATCAGGTGTTCCATAAACACGGCCGTTTTCACATCTCCTGTGTTCATAGATGGAGACACCGCCATCCAGCCCGTTGTTGGCAGCCAACCAACACCTGCTGGCACTCAGGAAGCAATACCAGGCAACCAGGAAACCTCTGGCAGGTAGTGAACAACCGCTAGAGACACATGCTGGTAAGCTGGATGGCACAACGTTTCCCTCACATCTGGGGTGGGAGAATGAACGAATAACGGCCGTTTTACGAGCCAGACATCAACCCGCCTCTCCAGAAAACCAACCAGTTCCAGACTCCACTTTCCCCCCTATTCTTTCTTCTCCACTACCTTCCCTAGATGTCCCTCCCCCTACTCCCAGCCATGTCAAAGTACATCCTTCCCTGGTTTGTGGGCTGTTCCAGGCCGAACAAACGGCCGTTGGCCGCATCTGGTTCTTGTTACAACACCTGGACAGGGCTGGCCGGGGCTGGCTGGAAGTGCCATTTATGCGCCAGCAGCTGACCGATAAACACTCCCCCCTCCGCACCTGCGGCTGGCGGCAGCTCAAAAACCTGCTGCACACCGGACAAGGACTGTTTTGGCAGTGGGAGGGGGAGCGGGTGTGGCTGCGGTCAGCCGCCAAAGTTGCTGTGGCGTTGGGGGTAGAGAGACTGGTGGGGCAGCCAGTGGCCGTGCCGGTGGCTGCCCTGTGCAGTGGGGTGGGGGAGGCCCGTGCCCATTTGTATGCCACATTTCACAGTAGCCGCAATTCCCCCAATCCCATCAGCCGAGAGACCCTGAGTCAGGTGACCCACATCCCAGCCCGCACCCAGCGTGCCTATGAAGAAACAGCCAGGGTACAAAAACAGCGACACATCGCCATCGGGGAACGGTACACAGCCGAGACTATGCAGAAACAAGCCTGGTGGCATGGAACGGCCGTTTTCAATTTCATAGACCATCATGGGCGGCAGGGGCCAGAGAAGCGGCACTATGTAGCCTGGCACTTGCCCAACAGTTACACCGCCTGTCACGAACGGTGTTCCCGTGGGCGGAAGCGGAAAATCAACCGAGAAATAGACCTTGTGACTCAACGGACGCGGGGGAACGGTTTCAGGGGGTTGAAACACCTCTTCCACACAGACGGAGCAGCAGCAGGGCAGGCGTACAACCGGGTGCCATCTCAAGACCATTACTGGCCGTGTCCCAGACCTCCTCAAGCCAGTTGTGAGGTGTGGCAGGTGATGGTCAGATTACAAGAAGGTTGAAATAAGTGGAAATTTGTTGCCCCCATTATACGGATTTTTATGACATATCCTGACAATTGGGGGAGCCTGCGCTGCACCAGCC
>CAZPEJ010000615.1:0-3487 GCA_964585465.1 uncultured Ardenticatenaceae bacterium | reverse complement strand
ATCCTATTCTCTCCCGGAGTAATCTTTGATGCTCCTTTTTTACTCTAAATTTTTCACACGTCAAAATTCACAACTATCGAGCTGGTTATTAACATCAAAGATTGTGTGGTAGCTGGTGTGCGTCACCGGTATGTGTGGCACATGATTGAAGCGTTATGTAAACAAGGATGGTATTCGATTGAAGATTATCTATGGCATAAAACAAACCCGATGCCTGGGTATTGGCCCAGTCGTTTACGAGATGGGTGGGAGTATTGTTTTCATCTGGCTAAGGAGAAAAAACCCTTTTTTAACGCAGACGCGGTTAAAAAACCTATTGGGGATTGGGTAGAAACACGGCTAAATAATTTAGGGAAAAACGACCTGGATCGTCACAACTCTGTCAATGAGAGTGGTTTTGGTCGGAATGTATCAAAGTGGGTAGGAAAGGAAGAAGTGTTGCCTAGTAATGTTATTAGTTCGGCCGTTGTGGGCAAAAACAAAGGGCATCCGGCCGTGTTTCCGGTAGATTTACCCCTCTTTTTTATTAAATTGTTGTCTCCTGAAAAAGGGCTTGTGGTAGACCCGTTTGGAGGAAGTGGTAGCACTGGTGTAGCGGCTTTTCTAAGCGAGCGAAATTGTATTTTGATAGATAATAACGAAACTTACTGCCGGGTGGCTATCGAAAGATTACAAAAAGAAACAAATGCGAATCTTTACTTACCAACAGAACCACCCGTTTCTCTTTATCAGCAAAAGAGTAATGGCGCAGTCTCTCAACCCCACTTGTTAGAATCCAACGATCCAATTGCTGAGAAGTAATACGTTTAAGAGTATAATTCCCCTGCTTTGACAACACAAACACCCTCTGCCCCTCCCCGCCTGGTAGCGATGCAGTACCGGGATTTCCGCCTGCTCTGGTTTGGACAACTGGTTTCTACCATTGGTTCACAGATGCAAATAACGGCCGTTGACTGGCACGTCTACAATTTGCTCGATAACCAAACCTTCACCGTTTCCCTGTTCGGTACACCCGTCAATTTGAGTGCCGATGCGTTAGGGCTGGGGTTATTGGGGCTGGTGCGGGTTTTACCCATTTTCATCTTTGCTCTCTTGGGCGGGATGTTGGCCGACACCCGCGACCGCCGCCGTTTAATGATGGGGGCGCGCAGTGTAGCCGCCTTCTTTGCCGCCATCCTCACCCTGCTCACCCTGACCGGGCGGGATAATGTCACCCTCATCTACCTGCTCACCGCCGCCGCTGCCGCCGCCATGGCCTTTGACAACCCGGCGCGGCAATCCCTGGTGCCCAATCTGGTGCCTCGTGAACACCTGGCAAATGCTGTCAGCCTCAACACCCTCACCTTCCAAATTGGCACCATTATCGGCCCGGCCGTAGCCGGGTTGATGATTCACTCCTTCAACATCGGTTACATCTATGCCATCACCGCTGGCTCTTTCCTGGCAACCGTACTGGCTTTGTGGTTAATGCAGTACCGCGGACGGCCGATTTCCAACCATCATGGAGTCAGTTGGGCGGCCCTGTTAGAAGGGTTACGGTTCACCTATCGCTCCCGCATCATCTGGAGTACCATGTTACTCGACTTCTGGGCCACCTTTTTCTCCTCGGCCCGCACCATGTTGCCCATCGTTGCCAATGAAGTGTTGCTGGTGGGGGAACGGGGGTACGGATTGCTGGCTACTGCCCAACCTGTTGGCTCTGTGTTGACCGGGGCTTTTCTGTCGTTGCGCCGCCCCATTCGCCGCCAGGGAGCAGTGATGTTATTCAGCGTCGTGGTGTATGGTGTGGCAACGGCTCTCTTTGGCATTTCGGCCGTTTTTGCCCTCTCATACCTCTTTTTTGCCTTCACCGGAGCCGCCGACACCGTTTCCACCGTCATTCGCGGCACCATCCGGCAAATGCTCACCCCAGACGAACTGCGTGGGCGTATGACCAGTGTCAACATGATGTTTTTTATGGGCGGGCCGCAGTTGGGAGAGTTAGAGGCCGGATTGGTCGCCGCCGTTTTTGGTGCCCCGTTTTCCATTATCACCGGTGGCCTGGCAACGGTGTTCATTACCTTGTGGATTGCCTGGCACTACCCCAGCCTGCGCCATTACCGGGACATTTCCACCACATAACCCCATGTTACCTTCTTCACCTGGCCCGTCGCGTATAACGGCCGTTTCCCTGTTGCTCCTCACCCTCCTTGCCCTCCCCGCCCTACAACCCCTCCTTTCCACCGCCCTCACCTGTGGATTCGACACCACCTTCCACCTGTGGCGAGCCGTTGAAGCCCAGGCATTGTGGCAACAAGGGGTTTTGTTGGCCCGTTGGGCCCCCCACATGGCGCACGGGTACGGTTACCCCCTGTTCCTCTTTCAATCCCCCGCCTCGGCTTATCTGGCTGCCATTTTGAACCTGGCCGGGTTTTCCTGGGGTGTGGCTCTCAATGCCGCCTATGGCCTGGGACTCCTCGGCTCTGGTTACACCGCCTGGCTGTTGGGGCGGGCTGTTTGGGGAGAGCGGGGAGCCTGGGTAACTGCCATAGCCTACCTGTTTGCCCCCAACCACCTGTACACCCTTTTTTACCGTGCCAGTTTGTCAGAATCGGTAGCCTGGCTGTTTCCGCCGCTGGTGCTGTGGGGGTTGTGGCATTGGCAACGGGCGCAAAAACGGCGTGGATTGGTAACGGCCGTTTTTGCTCTGACGGCCCTATTTGCCACCCACGATGTCACCGCCTACACTACCTTGCCCCTGTTTCTGGCCTGGGCAATAGCCCTGGCCTGGTCTGCTCGCTCCTGGGCCGGGCTGCGGCGGGGTGGGGTAGCCCTGGTTTTGGGTCTGGGGGGTGGGGCGTTTTTCTGGCTGCCTGCCATTTTTGAACGGGGTTACATCCAGTTTGAACGGGCCACTACCGCCTGGCCTTTCCTCTACTGGCACAACTTTTTGCCGCTGGAGCAACTACTGGCCCTGCCGCACAACGCCGACCCCACCCTAATGAATGATTGGCCTGCGCGTGGTCTCGGCCTGGTTTTGTTGCTGCTGGCTGGCGGCGGGATCATGGCTGGCTGGCAGCGGGGGCACAAGGAGATAACGGCCGTATTATCCCTCTCTCTCCTCGGTTATTTATTTCTGGCCATCGCCCCTGCCCGCCCCATCTGGGAAAGTGTGCCCCTGTTGGCAAACTTCCAATTCCCCTGGCGGTTTATCGCCCCCGCCACGCTGGTCGCCTCTCTGCTGGCGGGTGGGCTGTTTAACGATTTTTCGCCGCAACGGGCGCAAAAAATCCCCTCTTCTACCAGGTTGACGGCCGTTAACCAGTTCCTTTTTTACGCCACACTGGCCTTGCTCTCGGCCGGGCATTGGGGCTGGCTCTATCCACAACGGTGCGACCTGCCACCCGACACCTCCCTGGCTGGCATGGTGGCCTGGGAAAAAACCACCGACACCCTGGGCACCACCGCCAGCCGTGAGTTGTTGCCGGTGACAGTACAGCAAATGCCC
>CAZPEJ010000614.1:0-3506 GCA_964585465.1 uncultured Ardenticatenaceae bacterium | reverse complement strand
TTAGAGATTGGAGATTAGAGATTGACCAATCTCTAATCCCTAATCTCCAATCTCACAATAAAAATGTCAGTTTATGCCCTCTGTGAGGATATACAATTACAAGGGATGTTACGATGTCAGAAATTATTTTCCTGGTTGAAGAATCGGTGGAAGGGGGATACACAGCTAAAGCGTTAGGGTACTCGATTTTTACAGAGGCAGATTCTTGGGAAGAGTTACGTATTGCTATCCAGGAAGCC
The DNA here is from genome assembly GCA_964585465.1 of uncultured Ardenticatenaceae bacterium. Lineage (GTDB taxonomy): Bacteria > Chloroflexota > Anaerolineae > Promineifilales > Promineifilaceae > CAZPEJ01. Next base: position 3,267 of record CAZPEJ010000614.1, on the reverse strand, counting down.
GTGAATTGTCATTTTGAGGGTGGAGAAAGACCTCCTTTGATTCGGATGCACATGGTACGTGACGAGGTATTTGCTGTATGAGGCTGCCGCGTGATTTAGATGGAGATGAGTTAGCCAAACTCCTGGAAAAGTTTGGTTATCAAATTACTCGCCAGGTTGGGAGTCATATGCGTTTGACCACATTAAGGGAAGGACAACACCACATAACAATTCCTCGTCATCGGCCGTTAAAACTTGGGACATTAAATGGTATTTTAAAAGATGTGGCAGAGCATTTGGGCATGGAGCGAGATGTACTTCTTGCAGATCTCATTAAAAACCGATGATTACTGATTCAACAGTTCCCAGGCGCGGCGGTATTTTTCTAACCTGCCCCAATCTTTGAGGGTAACTGTGGGCAAACGGCGAATGTCCATGTTGTGGCTCAGGTCGGTCAGTTTCACTTTGCAGGCCAGGGGGTTGGTTTTGATGGCAGCAATGTATTCCTCGTAGGGGGTTTCGGCCGTTTTGTGTGTCAACAGTTCCAGAGCGGCCAACACTGTCTCAGGGAAGCCCATCTGGCGGAGTTGTGCCAGGGTGATAGTGGTGTCTTCGATAATGTCATGGAGAACGGCCGTTATCATCTCTTCCTCCGTCTCCATTTGCAGCATCAAATACAACGGGTGAAGAATATACGGCCGTTCCGCTTTATCCACCTGCCCGGCATGGGACTCCACAGCCAACACAATCGCCTGTTCCAATAAGTTCATATCAAAGTTACAACTCACCCGCTTCAGCGAGCGCGTACTTGATCAGTTCATCATTTAACCACAAACCCGCTTGACGAAGGGCATAGATAACTGGTTTAACGGCCGTTAATACCCCCTGTTGTTTAGCCTTCACCACTATTCCCAACGTTCCAGTTATTTGCAAATGTTGTAATTTTGCAATCCACCGCCCCAAGGCATCATCAAGGATGAGGCGACTACCAGGATGCTCCAATCCTAGCCCAATGACCTCTGCTTCTCCTCGCCCCAAATCAGTTACAAGGGGTATCAGATCATTTGCCACCACTTGTTTGATTTGCACCCAGGGCAATTCTGTCAAAACAGAAACAGGAATGCCCTTCTGTGCACCAACTTTTAATTCTGCCTCTACAGCCGGAGGAATAGTAATCTGTCCATACAAGGCAGGAAATAAACCAAGTTGCCCTACCAAATGAAGGTATAAGCCCTTGAGCTTAGCCGCCGAGCCAGCAGAAGTGGGTACAATCCAAGTGACATCGCGGGCAAGCTGAGGTCAAAAATCCGAGCAGTAAGCAGTTGGCTACGGCGAATTGTTAGCCAGCCCTGGCCCTGCCCCGATTGCTACGCTGAAAGACAATAGAAAAGCCTGCTTTACACCTGTTCCCCTACGCCTGATTACCTGCAAAGAACTGGTGATTTATCATGAGCAACATGCCATTGACGATACCGACAACCATACCAAATGGAACAATCATTATTGAGTAGAAAGCAGCCACAAAAGGCGCAATCAAAAGCATTTGCAGACTGATGAGCAAACCTGTTCCTTCTAACAGATCCCCAATCGCATATCCTACCCCAGCACTTACCGCAAAACTTAGAGCAATATATAAAACGCTGAAAATAATAATGCGGCCGAAGAATAGGAAAGAGTTTTGGGGCCAGAATTTATATTGGCGGTGAAGCCACAACTCAAGAATGAGCGCAAAGCAACCAAAGAAAATCCCACCTACTGCTACGATATACCATCCGTCGTGACTGAATCGACCTGTATCATACCAGTTGAGGAAAGTATTAAAGACAATAGTCCCTATCGCAATATTAGCGATAAAGAACAGTTTTATAACAAGAGAAAGTGGCTTTCGCATTTTATCGTTGGGGTATGTGATTAAAAAAGTGCTTATGTTCTCAATCTAGCTACAAACTTGCCGAGTTCTTGGGCCGAAAATCGGCTGGCTAACAATGGGGATATATTGCTAATTGTGATGGGGTCAGGCATTTTTTATATCTTCAGCCAGTGAATTGGCATCTAACTGAAAAGGAGCCACCTGGTAACGTCCCAAACTAAGGAGAAACTCGACCCTCGACACACCAGCTAACTGTGCCGCCCGTCCTGATGAAAGCCGCCCTAATTCATATAACTTCACAGCCGCTAACATTGTAAGCTCTTGAGCGAATGTTTCGGATTCCTCTTTCAAGCTAATCAATGGCTCTTCCGGCAATGTTAGAGAGATGGTAATTGTCATAAGATTTTACTCCATAAATTAAAACCAGATTGCCCAAACCACTACAACCGCCTTTTCCAATAAGTTCGTAACCATCATTTTTGTGGTGGGTGCCATCCTGCCCTCACCCAATTCCGTCGAACAGTCACCGCTACCAAATTATTTAAGTTGAGTGCTACAACCGTTGCTCTCCCACAAGCTGTTTGCCCTATGATTAACATCCCATCTTCGCTCCAGCGAAAATGCCGAAACCATTTCTGTTGACGAGGATTAAATAGTTTGGTCTGGTGCCCAGTTAACGGATCATGGCGATGTGTTTGATTGCCCTTAAAGAGATTACATGAACGGCAAGCCAACCAGAGATTAGTGATGTCATCTGTACCGCCCTTTGATTTTGGCAAAATGTGTTCAATCTCCAAAATCCAGGGCATATACTCCTGGCGCGACAAACAATAACCACACCGATAACTAGCATCTTGGCTAATTTGTTTACGCAAGGGATCATTTAGAATCATGACAACATGGCAGGAAGTATTCCACGTTCTACTGCTTCAGCCAGGGCTTCTGATTGACGCACCCACAACTGCTCATACACTTGCATCAAAGCCAATAACTCCAGGTTTTCCTGATCTACTAATTGACTCTCACGCTGTTTTTCTAACAAACGATTGAGACGTTGACCTTGTTCTGGTTTCATCTGTGTCTTTGTCAAAGTCAAAACTTCCTCGTCGGAAAGCGAATGTACGGATTCTTCAAATTTAGGGTTGGTATGAACAGGTGTTAACACTATGGACAAGGCATTTGTCAATGTTTCCGACACATCCCGTTGGGTTAAAGCAGCCCATCGTTTTGCGTTCTCATACAGTTCATCTGGTAATCGCAATGTAACTTGTGTACTCATAATCTAATCCTCTCATCTGGTTATACCGGATAGTTGGCTATGAGACAACCCTGGTAATGCCCATCACTGTCCACTGTTCACTGGTTACTGCTCACTCTCTGATCTGCCCATCGCCCAGGCCAATCCATTTGTAGGTGGT
>CAZPEJ010000613.1:0-3512 GCA_964585465.1 uncultured Ardenticatenaceae bacterium | reverse complement strand
GGGGAAGTACAAACGGGATTAGAGGCAGGGGCCTCGCAATACATCTTAAAACCGTTTGCGACCGATTTGTTGGTAAAGACAATTAACGACGTATTGAAAAAAGCGTAAGGGTTTATTCAGGCTGTCGGAATGGTGACAAACGTACCCAGGTTGTAAAAACATGAGTATTACAACAGTTAATAATAACCTGGTTCACTACGAAGTCCTCGGACGAGGGCAACCATTACTGTTTGTTCACGGCTGGTTGGGGTCGTGGCGGTATTGGTGGCCCTCGATGCAGGCTTTGTCGGCGCAACACCGTTCGTTTGCCTTCGATTTGTGGGGGTTTGGGGATTCCAGCAAAGCCTCCCACATGTATTCTCTTGCTGCTTATGTGGAGATGATTGAACAATTTATTACCCAGCTAGGTATCATGGCTCCTGTTACCCTGATTGGGCACTCGTTGGGAGCGGCCGTTGCTTTGCGGTATGCGCTGGAATATCCCAATAACGTGGAAAAGCTGGCTCTGGTAGCTTTGCCTGTTCAGGGCAGTGCCATTCACCCCCGGCTGACAAATTCAGACCCTGATTCCATTATCAACCGGATTATTGGCAAGTCCAACAGTTTTTCTGAGGTAGATTCTGAGTTACGCAAGACGGATGTAACGGCCGTTAATCAACTCGCCGCCGAAATCCAATCGCAAAACTTCGCCAACGACCTGGCAAACTGCGCCCGCCCCACCTTGATGGTTTTTGGTACCCAAGATACCATCGTTCCCCCACCAGTAGATAACCTGCTCAACAAAGGCAACAACAACCGTTACGTCGTTCCTCTGGACGATTGTAACCACTTCCCCATGTTGCAAGAAAAAGCCAAATTCAACCGCCTCTTAATGGACTTTATTCACGCCAGTGCCGAACTCACCGAATTAACCCCCAAAGAGTATTGGCAACGCCGCACCCGCTAACCCAACAACCTGACAAAAACGTACAGGGACTTCCAGATTTTGTGGGGTCGGTCGTGAAACGGGAAACGTGAAATTTCTCTGGTTACGTTTTACACATTACACAATACCCCCTCTCCGTTCAAATCTACAAAACTGTAGCTATATCGCCCGATTTCTTTTACAATCCCAGAATGGATTTGTAATTAACCCCGACTGGCAACATCAGCCATCACCCCTCAAAAGGAGTTCCCATGAGTAATTTTAAGTTTGAAGCGTGGCCGACTGAATTCCGAAGCATTAACCAGGCTTTTGGAGCAAACCCACAAAATTATTCCCAATTTGGTCTACCCGGACATGAAGGGTTGGACATCATGGCCCCCACAGGCAGCAAAATTTTCTCGGTGGCTGCGGGAACAGTGCGGGTGGTCGAAACAAACCCCAGCAAAAACCCTTACGGCATTCACATTCGGGTGGAACATATTGACGGATATGAAACCATTTATGGGCATTTGCAGGAGACACGAGTGCAGGCGGGGCAACAGGTGAGAGCAGGTGAGTTGTTGGGGTTGGCAGACAACACCGGCAACAGTTTTGGCTCCCATCTCCACCTGACGCTGAAACATCGCGGCGAAAATTTCCAAAGTTACCCCTCGAATATCATTGACCCGACCCCTTTTATTTTGCCACTTATGGGGGTGCAACGCCCGGCCGGGCCCTATACCAATGGTTGGGCTTTTACCGCCGGTGTTTTTATCACGGCCGATTTGGCCCAGGCCAATACCGGGGGCATCAACCTGCGGCAAGGCCCCAGCCGCACCGCCGCCAGCATTGACATTGTTCCTGAAGGCACCATCATGATTATCACAGGGGCCGCTCAGGGAGAATATACCCCCGTCCAGGTGCCTACCTCTGCCTTCAAAGCCCCGCCACCCACCCAGATCCCACCGCCACCACCCACCCCCACCGCCCCACCACCCACCAAAGGAGTGCCTGCGGTGAATGGTTGGGGGGTGAAAACTTACCTGACGCTGATCGAGGGCGGGAAAAAGGCCGTTGTGGGGCAGTATGGTATCAATATGCGAATCCGGCCCGACAAAAACGCTACCAATATGGGGTGTGTGGGGGGTGGCAGCACGGTCTTGATTACCGGCGCGGCCCAGGGGGAGTATTACCCGGTGCGGGCGCGGCAGGCTGACTTTGTGGGGCAAACCAACTTTCCACCTGAGGCGATTGGCTCGATGAGCCTGCAATTTGTGTCGCGGGAGAAGGTGATGGCCTGGGCTTTTACGAAAAATTTGACGATTGATGGCAAAAAAGCTACGTCTGGCCAATATGGCACCACGTTACGCAGTCGGCCGTTTCGGAATGCGCCGCCTGTGGGGGTATTTGGCGAAGGGGCAACGGCCGAAATTGTGGGTATGACCAAGTTTGAATACACCCCTGTTTGGGTCAACCTGGAAGATGTCTCCGACCTGGTTCGGCCGTTACCCACCATTGAATCCCCTACCCCCCTGCCGCAAGACACCGCCAACGCTGGCCGCGACAGCGACATGCCCGCCCACCAGGACACACCCGGCTGGGCCTTCACGGCCCAAATTAGCCGCACCCAGGGAGAGGCAACGGCCGGGCAATATGGGATTAACCTGCGGCAAGAAGCACGGCGAGATGCTGCCAACATCGGGTTTGTTCCCGCAGGCACCCCCCTGATGGTCACGGGCACGCCGCAAGGGGAGTACTCGCCTGTGCGAGTAGCCACCCACCTGGTGCAGCCACCCGTCGCCCCTGCGCCTGTGACCGCCCCGGCCGGGGCCGCCGCTGGCATTGGCACCCCCCCCACCCTTACCATTCCCAGCAGCGCAGTAACGGCCGAACCGCCGCCTATGGGCAGTGCCAAAATTGGGTTACACGCCTCGGCCGATCCCGACATTCACCCGGCCGAAATTAACGAGTTCAGGGAGATGCGCCCCGGCATCATCAAGCTGCTCTCCTTCCACAACCCCGATGCAGTGCGCCAACTGGTGCAAAATCACCCCGGGGTCAGTTGGGTGGTGCGAGCCTTTTTGGATTTTGGCGGGCGCAACATTCGCCCCCAACAATTCCTGGATGACACCCTGAGCGATGTGCGGCGCACGTTGGACATTTTGCAAGGCAAGGATGTGGTGGTGGAGTTGCACAACGAAACCAACCTGACCCCAGAAGGGTTGGGCAAATCCTGGGCCGATGGGGCCAGTTTTGCCCGATGGTGGCTGGAGCTGCTGTACCTGTACCGTCAGGCGTTGCCAGGGGTACGGTTCATTTATCCAGGGTTGTCGCCGGGTGGGGCAGTGGCGGGCATCAAACAAGACCATGTGCAATTTTTGGAGGCCAGCCGCACGGCGGTGGAAGCGGCCGATGGGTTGGGAGTGCATATTTACTGGTCAAACGTCTATCCCATGTCCCAGGCGTTGGCGGTGTTGGATGATTACATTGCCCGATTCCGCTACAAACCTGTTTGGGTAACGGAGGCCAGCAACAACAAGGGCGGGGTGTCGCCCGCGCAAAAAGGGGAAGAGTATTTGCGCTTCTGGCAGGCGTTACAAAAACGGCC
>CAZPEJ010000612.1:1721-3517 GCA_964585465.1 uncultured Ardenticatenaceae bacterium | reverse complement strand
CACATAACGGGTCTCAACGGCCGTTAATCCATCTCCACGCTGCATCTTCATCACATGCCCCTGGTCATTCAACCAGAGCATCCGTTTTTGGCCTTCCCACTCAATATGCAACTGTTCAGAAATCAGTCTTTCTAGTTTTATCTCCGTTGCAAATAAGGCAAAGGGAGAGTGGAGATTAGAGATTGGAGATTGACTGTTCACTGCTAACTGTTCACTGTCCACTAGGTACTGTTCACTGTTCACTGTTTGCAAAGAAACGGCCGTTTTCCCCCCTGAACCATGAAACGTAAACGGCAACAAACTTAACCCCACACTCGACGGAAACCAAAAACCATATCTTGCCGATACGACTAACTCATCCTCCATCCTCTCTAATCTCCAACGACCAATCGCTAATCTCTTGATATGCCGCACCGCCGTTACCACCTGCGCCTCAAACAATACCGTGCCACTCACCTCCACCTGTTTGCCATAAAAACGGTAAAGCAAACGTTCAAAACGGCCGTTTTCCCCCACCACCAGATGGTACAAATAACTATCCCCGGATGCAGCCTCACGAGCGTCTAAATCTACCCGCAACAGCCGGTAGCCCGAAACGGCCGAACTCCACTGCCAATACTCCACCGCCCCAGTTCGTTTGCCATCCCGTTCATACCGCAGCAAACCAGCCGCCAGCGGTGTTTCGTAGGGTTGCTCTTGAATCAGAAAACGCATGATTAGTGGTTAGCTTTCAGCTATTAGCTATCAGCTTTCAGCAAGAGCTGACGGCTGATAGCTGACGGCTTCCCTGCTGACAGCTACTCCTCCAACTCCACATAAATCCGCTTGTTAATCTTCCCTTTGCTTTTGTAATCAGCAACGCGCAAACGGCCGACTTCGCGGGTGTTGGCCACATGGGTGCCACCGTCAGCTTGCAAATCCAGCCCCACCAATTCCACCGTCCGCACCTCGGCGATGCCTTCGGGCAGTAGGTTAATTTTGGTGCGGATCAGGTCGGGGATTTGGAACGCTTCGGCGCGGGGCAAAATTTTCACCCGCACCTCGCGGGCCATTTGCACTTCTTTGTTGATAGCCGCTTCAATCTCGGCCACCAACTCCTGGCGCATGGTTTCAAACTCAAAATCCATCCGCCCTTGCAGCGGATCCATGTTGCCACCCGTCACCTGCGCCCCATAATCGCGGAAAACCACCCCACACAGGATGTGCATGGCGGTATGGGTTCGCATCAGTTGGTAGCGGCGTGTCCAATCCAGTTGGCCGGAAACGGCCGTTCCCACCGCTGGCAGTTCCCCTTCCATAAAATGCACCACCTCACCCGCTACTTTTTGCACTTTGGTCACAGACCAGGTGTGGTTTTCGGCCGTCAGCGTGCCAACATCACACGGCTGCCCGCCGCCGCCAGGGTAAAACGCTGTCCTATCCAACATCACCCCACCCTCAACATGACCAATAACAGTAGCGGTGAAGGTTTGTATGTAAGCGTCGGTTGGGTAAAGAAGTTCTGTCATGTAACCTCCGTAAAACGAACCGGTAAAAACCGAGTTTTTATGTCGCTCTGAGACGCGGAGGCGCAGGGAGAGAAAACGCTCTGCGGCTTTGCGCCTCTGCGCGAGAAACCCTATTGCCAATAAACTCAAATAAAAAACGCCCTCATCCCACTTGGGACGAAGGCGTTCTGCTTCGCGGTACCACCCAATTTCCTGGTTTGTCCAGGCACTTAATCAGGAACAGTGATTCCTGTCACCCTGGTAACGGGGAGTGTTCCCGGCTTGCTTACTGGTCTATTACTGAGTACT
>CAZPEJ010000612.1:0-1621 GCA_964585465.1 uncultured Ardenticatenaceae bacterium | reverse complement strand
TTGCTGCTACGGAGGGATTTTCGGCCGTTTAGCTGTGTCTGGCTTTCACCGTGCCCAGGCTCGCTAATCAGGTTAGGCGGCTTACTCGTCTCCATCAAGGCATTTGGTTGTTCAAGTTGGCGGGATTATCGCAAAACGGCCGTTCCCTGTCAACCAACGTCTAACCGTTCATACCGCTTCCACACATCGGCAGCCAGCTCCCGGCTGCGGGCCGTAATCTCGGCTTCATTCAACGTCAATAACTGGCGGTTGTGCATCAACACACGACCTGCGGCGATGGTGGTTGTGACCATGCTACCCGCAAACCCAAACAAAATGTGCCAGGGTAAATTTCCAGTTGTTAAGGGGGTGGTGGCGTGGTAATCCACAAAAATCACATCGGCCGCAGCCCCTTCGGCCAGTTTGCCGACAGGTGTTTCCGGCCAAAACAGGTTGGCAAACGCCGCATTGTTGTAGATTGCCATCTGGGTAATATCCATGCCGTTGGCGCGACGCGGGTCGCGGTGGGCGGCTTTGTGCAACAAATAAGCAGTTTTCCACTCGCTCCACATGTTGTTGCTAAAACCATCATTCCCCAGGCAAACGGGAATCCCCAGGCGCAACATGCCTTCCACATCGGCCGCCCCGACAGCGTTATTCATGTTGCTGCGTGGCTGGTGTGTGACCCAAGTGTGGCTGTCGCGCAGCAGTAACATCTCGGCGGCATCAATGTGAACACAGTGGGCGACCATGCTTTTGGAGCCTAAAATCCCGGCATCTGCCAGGCGGTGGATTACCCGTTTGTGATATTTTTGCAGCGAGTCATACTCATCTGCTTCATGTTCGGCGGCGTGGATGTGAAACCCCATGCCCAACGGGGCGGCCGCAGCTACACAATCGGCCAGCGTTTCATCGCTCAAGGAGAGGGAGGCGTGCAGGCCAAACATGGCTGCCAACAGGGGGTTGCCGCGCTCTTGGAGGGAGTGCCAGAAACGCACGTTTTCGCTAATGCCCGCTTGTGTCCCAGATCGGCCGTTGCGATCTGTCACTTCATAACACAACACTGCCCGCACCCCGGCTTCTGTGACCGCATCTGCCACCTGATCGAGCGAACTATCAATGGCACTAGGGCTGGCGTGGTGGTCAACCAGGGTGGTGCAGCCGTGCCGGATAGCATCTACCAGGCAAACCAGGGCACTATATTTCACATCTACATCTAACAAGGCCCGGTCTAACCGCCACCACAGTCGCTCCAAAATATCGGGGAAATCTTTGGGGGCCGGGCCGGGAATGGCCATGCCCCGCGCAAAAGCCCCATAAAAGTGGGTATGGGCGCAGATATTCCCCGGCATCACCAGTTGCCCGGCGGCATCGAGGCGGCGCGTGTGGGGGTATTGGGCTTCCAGCGTTGCGCCAGGGCCAATTTGGGCAATTCGGCCGTTTTGCAGCAACAGCCCTCCGTTTTCAATAATTTGGTTGGGAGTATCCCAGGTGATTAAACTGCCGTTGGTAATGAGTAAATCTTCCATGTGATCCATTCTGAAGGGAGAAAGGGAAATTGTCAATTGATAACCGGGCCGTTTGTTGAGGCAAGTTATGGAAGGTGTTATAGGGTAAGTTTCAAAAGTGGTGACATTGATAG
>CAZPEJ010000611.1:0-3520 GCA_964585465.1 uncultured Ardenticatenaceae bacterium | reverse complement strand
ATCCATAATGGTCACACTCCTCTCTGCAAGATTAGAAATTCATGAGCCTGATGAAAAACAAAAACGCACGCAAGATTGCGTGCGTCTAAATGCCTGTTACCTTTTGGGCGATTAACATTTTTGTTTGAACACCCATATGCCAAGTATACCCCAGACCCTTGATAAGTCAATTCCCGTACCTGACGAAATTCCTACGATTTCAGGCAAGCGGAATCGTAAAATAAAAGGTCGTTCCCTGCCCCAACTGGCTTTCTAACCAGATTTTGCCCCCGTGCAACTCGACAATCCCTTTGGTAATGGACAACCCCAGCCCCGTGCCGGTAGATTTGCGGATATTGGGGTCATCGGCACGGAAAAACTTGGTAAATAATTTCTTTTGATCTTCTGGGGTAATGCCGTAGCCACTATCTTTAATGGAACACAACACCATGGGCACAGGAGTTTGCCCTTCTTTCAAAGGTACCAGTTCCGGCCGTATCGTCACCACCACCTGGCTGCCGGGTGGGGAGTATTTGCAGGCATTACTGAGCAGGTTGGTCATCACCTGCACCAATCGCTCCTTATCCGCCATCACAGGTGGCAAATCGGGCGGCAAATCCAGGTGAAGCTCGGTCTTTTTCTCCTCAAATAACTGTTTAACACTGTGCAGCGTATCGTTGATGACGGTGGTAAACATAGTAGGAGCAAATTCCACCCGCAGCTTGCCCATCTCAATGCGCGAAATATCCGTCAAATCCTGAATCTGTTGTGACATACGCCGGACATTGGCAGCAATGGTTTCCAAAAAGTTGCGTTGTTGAGTAGTTAACTCGCCCGTCATGCCAGAAAGCAGCAGGTCCGTATAACCGCGCATAGAAGTCATGGGGGTTTTTAGCTCGTGCGACACCATCGAAACAAAGGCTGATTTAGCCTGGTTGGCTTCGTTCACCTGTTCATACAAAATGGCGTTGGCAATGGCAACGGCGGCGTGATTGATAAGCCGTTGCGCCACTTCTAACAGTCGGTCATCAAAGGCATTAAACTGGTCGCTTTCAATGGCAATGGCCCCAATCAGTCGTTGTTTGTGAATAATGGGCAGCGTCATTTGGGAGTGGGTGGCGTAGGCGGCGGGAATGTAGTTTTTCTCCTCATGCACGTTGCCAGTAATATGGAGTTTGCCTGTGCGGAATACTTCACCCACCAACCCGGACATTAAACTTTCTCCGCTGGCAGATTCCAACTCAAATCCGTCATCATATCCGTGTGTGGCGCGTAAACGGGGAATGTCGTCGTGGTCTTGGAGTACAATAGCCCCGGCCGTTCCCTTGCAAGTGCGTAATACCCAATCGAGGGTGAGGGTGAGAACCCGATCCAGCGAGAGCGTGGTATTCAGGTCGCGGTCAAGCTGTTGCAACATGAACAACTCTTCAACCCGATCATGCAGGGCTTTGTCTGTTTGCTCCAATAACCGGGCATTTTCCAGGGCTACCACTGCCTGGCTGGCAAAGGCGGTCAACAGGGATTTGTCTTCTTCGTTGAAGGGGGCACCGTTCCGTTTGTTGATGACCTGCAAAACACCCAAAACAGTATTTTGCCGCAGCAGGGGAATGGTGAGAATGGAATTGGTTTGAAATTCGGTGCTGGCATCTACTTCGGAAAACCAGCGTTTGTCTTCGCGGACGCGGTTTTGTAACACAGCCCGGCCGGTTTGGGCTGCCTCTCCTGCTAACCCGGTGCCAATGGGTAGCCGTTTGCCAATGAGTTCGGCACTGGCGGGGCCACGTACTACCTTAAATTCAAGTTCACCGGTGTCTGCAACGGTGAGCATGAAAGTGCCAGCTTCTGTGTCTAGTAGCTCGATGGCTTTGTCGAGGATGTGGTGGAGCAGGGGGGTAAGTTCCAGGGTGGAAGCCAGGGAGAAGGTGACATCGTTGATAATTTGTAACTGTTGGGCACGCTGTTCTGATTTTTGTTGGGTGAGCAGGCGGTCTATGGCAAAGGCTGTTCTGTCGGCAAATACGGCAAAAAGCTGTTCCTGGCGGCGGCGCAGGGCGCGTTCGTAAATGGTGTGGATGGCTCCCAGGCTATCGGCACCGACATTTAGGGGGGCGATAATCCAGAAACGGCCGTTTTCATCCCGTTCCACCAACATCTGCCCGGTGTTAATCACCTGAAGGATACGGGCTTCACGCACCAGCATACGTTTCCCTTCCCGCTCCGGGTAACGCTCCTCGTTTTCTACATAAAAGGCGGTATAGATGTTACCCGTGTCCTGATCGCGTAAAGAGAGGTAAAAATTTTCTACCCCCAACAAACGGTGATAGTTGGTAAAAACAAGTTCAATTAAGTCATCAAACTGGATGGTAAAATTCAGAGCGCGAGAAAAATTGCTAAGAATGTCTAACTCGCTAACCCGTGTTTCTAGTCGTCGAATGACATTGGCACGTTCCAGGCCAATTAACGATTGACTGGTTAAGGCATTCAGGTATTCCAGTTCGTTTCGGGTGAAATGTTGTCCATTGCTTTTGGCTGGCAGGCCCAACCAACCCAGTAACTCCTGTCCGTTGTTGATGGGGGCCAGAACTTTGACTTGCAAAGCCATCACTTGTGAACGGTTGTTTTGCAAGATGGGCGGCCAGGCGCGTTCCTCCGACAAATCAATGGGGCCATCCTGTTGCCGCATAAACTCAATGAGGGGGGATTCAGCATCTACAAACAGAGTGGTGCCGTTCATAAAGGTGGCATAACCGTTTGTTTTTTCGTCTGGCAAAAAGAGTTGGGGGCTGGATGGGGGAATGCCGCTTTGTACATATTTGAGCAGGGTGGTTGCTACTTGTTCGGTGTGAACGGCCGTTGTTAATTCCCGGTTATATGCCCGCAACAACTCCTCAAACGTGGTCGGCTCGCGGAAAACATACTGACTCAATTCCCGATGCAACAAATTACGTAGCGGGTCAAAGACCAGAGCCACCACAATAATGACTAGCAGAAGAAATACAGGGTTTTGGGCTGCAATCGAGGAGCCAGAAGCGGCGGTTAAACCTGTAAAAACCAGGGCAAAAGTCCCCACCAAAATCCCTAACAACAACGCATAGGTTAACCCATGCCGCAAAACCAGGTTGATGTTAAACAGGCGATAACGAATGATGGTATACCCGATTGCCAGTGGGTAAATGACGGCCGGGGAGACATAGAGGGTCGGGGTGAGCCAGGCTGGTTGCAGGGCAAACGAAGCGGAAATGAAAAAGAGTAACAGGGGAGCAAATCCCAACACGGCCCCGGCCAAAATTAACCGCCCTTGCTGCTGAATGATGACAGAAGGGGAGCGAAAACCACGATAAGCCATCATGGTGAGGGCGATGATGATCCCGATACCATTGAGCATGTAAGCGTATCGCCAGGGCAACACATAGGCCCAGGGGTCTGCGGTGTTGTATAGTTGCACCTGTCCCCACAACCCCAGCACCACGCCAGGAAGCAAAAGCCATGTTTTTAGATACGGCCGTTTCGTAAACAAATTCATTTCATGGGGAAAAACACC
>CAZPEJ010000610.1:0-3522 GCA_964585465.1 uncultured Ardenticatenaceae bacterium | reverse complement strand
ACCTGGAAAATGTAGATGTGGCAATTGTGGGGATTCCTTTTGACGGGGGTACCAGTTATCGGGGTGGTACCCGCTTTGGCCCGCGTAAGATCCGCGAGATGTCTGTTTTGTTGTGGGGTTATAACAATATCTTGCAGGTGGCTCCGCTACAGGTGTTAACGGTGGTGGATTATGGGGATGTGAATGTGATTCCGGTGAATATCGAGGCGACGATGCAGGCAGTGACTACCGAAGTTTCGGCCGTTTTAGCCTCCAATACGGCCGTTATCTCTCTCGGTGGGGATCACTCCCTTAGCCTGCCACTGCTCCGTGCCCATGCCGCCAAATATGGCCCCCTGGCAGTCGTTCACTTCGATTCCCACCCCGATACCTGGGAATCAGAATTTGAAGGCCAGCCATATAGTCATGGCACCCCTTTCCGCCACGCCATTCAAGAGGGCCTCATTGACACAGAAGCATACATCCAGGTGGGCATTCGCGGCTCCACCAGCGCACCCAACGACCGCCACGATGCCCAACACCTGGGAGCCAAACTGCTGGCAATCGAAGAAGTTTTTGAGCGGGGCATCCCCAATGTTTCTGCTTATCTGCGGCAAGTGGTTGGAAACAGACCAGTTTATATTTCGCTGGATATTGACGCAGTAGACCCGGCTTTTGCCCCTGGTACAGGTACACCAGAGGTGGGTGGGTTGACCAGTTTCCAGATATTGCAACTGGTTCGAGGGCTGCGTGGACTGAATATCGTGGGGTTTGACCTGGTAGAGGTCAACCCGTCATTTGATCACGGAGATATTACCGCTATTTTGGCTGCCAACCTGGTTTTTGAGTTTTTGTCCTTGCTAGCCGTGCAAAAACAGTGACCAGGTTGTTAGAGAGTTCACGTTTCACGTTTTACGTTTCACAACAAACCCCATAAAATCCGAAAGACTCCAAATGGTTTTTTAACCAGGGTATCCTTCGGGAAAAAATTGGTACCCACCTTCGGGGTGGCCGCGCCAGCCGCGAATGTAACAAGGATTTGCCAGCGAAGGTTCAATTGTCTGGCGCAACACGGTAATCACTTGAAACAGGCTATCATCCGATACACCTTTTTGATGTTTTTCCTTTGGCCAGGTTTTTAAGATGATGTCTGTTTTAGTGTGTTGGGTGTAGGGGTTTTCCAGGAAAAACTTCAGAACGTTTTTCTCCAATGGGGCTAGTTTGGAGAGTGGAATGTGTCCCTGATAGATTTCTCCTGTTTTGGAATCGTGGTGAATTCGGCCGCGTGGATTGGGAACGGCCGTTTTTACATACCCGGCAAATAATTCCCCAAAAAACAACCAACCCTCCTGCGCCTCACAACAGATGCCCTTTGTTTCCAGCCCACGCAAAACCGCCTCATTGGCCCGGTTCATTTTGACTGGTTTCGTCCCGGCCGCCTGCACGGTTCTGTCCAGTTCTGTTAATGCCAAATGTTCTTCTTCTGTCAACCCTGTCCAAATTTCTTGCAAACGGTGTTTAACGGCCGATTGTGCCAGCAAAACTTGTTGCCAATCCGTTAGCGGCGGCCGGGAGGTGGTCTTCAGCCACCAGGCACAAGCGGCTTTGAGCAAAGCGGGGTACCCCCCTGTCAAAACCAGCAACCTCTCCCTGGTTGGTTCGTCCGGGGGAAATTCGGCCGTTACCGTTTCTTCAGCAATCAAACGGTAAACATCCTCTTTTTCCATACACCCCACCCAACAGACACGAGTATCTAATAATTCGTACAACTCGCCTAATGCCGACGGATTCGGCAAGTAACGTGGGTCGCGGCGCATACCAGCCAGATAAATAAGATCACTCTTGAAACTGTCGCGCAGATTTCGCAGGGTGTTTGTCATCGCAGGGGTAGCCACATGACAAAAGTCATCAAAACGATCCATGATCAACACCACCTGCCACTGTTGCGCCTGCAATTCCAACAACAAATCGCGCAAAGCACTTTGCACCAGAAAAACATCCTGAACTGCTTTATGGGTTTGATAAATTTGGTTTACCATCCATTGCGAGGATTCAGGTAGTCTATGGCGAATTTCGTAAAAAGAGCGCAAAATGACACGAAAAAAGGTAACAAGGCGGGCATCTGGCATCTGATTCACATCTACTGGAACGGCCAAAACCTGGCGGGACGTTTCAGGCAGGTACACGTTTAGGGCATCCGGGCGGTGCCCCAAAAAACCCAGCAAGTTAGATTTGCCGGAACCTGCCAACCCGACAATAGAACCACTGTGAACGGCCGTTATCCACCCCGCCACCATCTCCATCTCCCGCCGCCGATAAAACATATCATATTGTGTCCAATGACGATAACTGGTCACGAGTTTTCCTCCTGGAAGTTATTAGTTAATAGCTGTCAGCTATTAGCTATCAGCTTTCAGCTTCTCGCTGAAAGCTGACGGCTGACTGCTTCCCCTTAAAACTGGCGACGTTGTTTTACAGTTGGTTGCTGCCGATACTGTGCATAATACCAGCCACCACCCGTCGAGAGAGTGGCGATGGCAAACGCGCCCACCACCGGAAACAAAAGCCGGGCAACTGACGATGAAAACAAACCACGTTCCATTGTGTGATCAGGTGTTGAGATGGCGGCAGCTTGGATAGATGGAACTGGGGGACATTGCTGGCTAAGTTGGGTTCGCAACACATGGTTCTCAGTTTGTATCGCTGCGGTAATCCCACCTAATCGTTCAACTTCTGCCAGAGAATGGTTGAGTTGTTGTTGCAAGAGTGCATTCTCCTGTAACAGTTGTTGATATTCGGTGATGACACAGCCCAACAGATAAAATGTCCCGGCAAACAACAGAATCATAAAAATTATTGTTGTCCCTACTCTCATGTGACACCTCCTCTTGTGAATTGAAACGAGCTAACCATACCCGTATCATAAAACAAGATGGAGAATTTATTCTGGCGTAGGGCTGGCACGGCCGTTGCACCTGACAGGCAAAAGGTGGCAAAAATGACAAACAGGTTTGCCGCAGGTTTTATGAAATGGGTTGAGCTGGGTTGGTGAGCAGCTTATACCCTTTGCCATGAACAGTGAGCAGGTAAATCGGCCGTTTTGGAACTGGTTCTATTTTTTGTCGAATCCGTTTCACCAGGTTGTCAATCCGATTGTCCTCGCTATCACCCTTTTCATCGGGATACAAATATGTCAACGCTTCATCTCGATCACACACCTGGCCTTCGCGCCGAGCCAGATAAGCCAGCAATTCAAACGGACGGCCTTGCAGGTCTGTAACAGGGTATTCGCCAATAAAAACAGTTCGTTTTGTTTCGTCTACGCGGAGAATTTTATCGGCCGTTCGCCCATGCGTTTTGACATATTCAGCAAACAACGGGCTAAATAAGCGGTTGTGCCCCTCCTTTGTCTGCACCACCCCTTTCAACCTCAACACATCCAACACCCCGTCAGGCTCTCCGCCAAACTGGGGCAAATGCAACATCGACAACAGCTCATCTTCAGCCAGGCCAAACCACAACTATTCGCACTCCTCTTGAAAC
>CAZPEJ010000609.1:0-3523 GCA_964585465.1 uncultured Ardenticatenaceae bacterium | reverse complement strand
GCGGAATGAACACCTGCTCCGCAACCTGCTCCAACAAGGCAATTTGTTGTGGAGAAATGGTGATGGCGGTGAACTGCTGCACCCGGAACAACCCCAGAAAATCACTGGCAGCCGCCCGCACCTGGGGAAAAGAAAAGGCAAAAGCAAACAAAAACACTGCTAACAACGGGAAAACCCATTTTCGATTTAACATAACAAACCATCTCCTTATTTGGTGACTCAACTTGTTTTCTTCCTCTAACTCGATGCGTTGCTGCAAGCGGGCAAATGCCGGTTTGGCATGTGACACATCGGTTGGTTTGGGAGCCAAACGGGAAAGTTGGTCAAATACATCTTGCATCTTGTCATCTTGTTCTGTCATGGTTGCCTCCTGACATTTTTGTAACGACTCAATTTCACAAGAGACAGGCGACGTTTCCACGCCACGCTGCCGTTTCACGCCTGACAAGAAACGTTTGGGTCGTTACTTCTCTTCATGGTACGCCTTACGAAACGCTTCAGATGCCCGTGCCAACAAGGTACCAACTGAACTGGGAGAGACACCACACGCTTCGGCGCATTCGGTGTAGCTGAACCCCATCTGTCGCATCAGCAACAGTTGTACCTGGCGGGGTGGCAGGTGGGTGAGGGCGCGGCGAACGGCCGTTTCCTGTTCCCGCTTTTCAACCTCCTGCTCCGTACTCATCCCCCCTTTTTCATCAGGTACCAGCAGCACATCCCGCTGCCACTGCCGTTTGCGCCCGCGAATGGCGTTGTAACCCATGTTCGTAGCCACCTGATACAACCAGCCGCCAATGTTATGCTCTTTTTTGCCAGCGAAAAACTTGTTTTCATAGGCGTGATGATACAACTTCAAAAAAACCTCTTGAGCAATATCTTCCGCCTCCGCCCGGTTGCCTACCAGGCGAAACAGTAACCCATACACCTTGTCATAGTGGCGATGAAACACTGTTTCAAAGGAAAACGTGTCACCCTGGCCGATTTGTTGCAGCAACAAATTATCTGATAAAGTTGTCACAGGTTGCTCATCCTCATGTTTGCGTAATTCGTCCAATTTGCCCTTCATAACACCATTCAACCCGGAATTGTGACAAAGGAGGCGTAAAACGTGAAAGGTCACGGTTCACGTTTTCTCCCCACAACCTGATCATAATCCACCTGCCAGGCAAATGTTTGTATCTCCTCCAACCCCAGGGAGCGTAACAGGGAGTCTAGTTCGGCCGTTTCGCGGTATTTTTGCAAAAACAGTTTACCTTCCCAACCACGTCGCCGCGTGGTCATCAAAACACCCCCCGGTTTAAGCACCCGCACCATCTCGCGTAAGGCGGCGGTATCGGAGGGGAAAAATTCTAAGGCTTCCAGGCAAGTCACGGCATCAAAGTGGTTGCTGGCAAAGGGGAGGGAAACGGCCGTTCCTTGCACCACCCCTGTTCTACCGGCAAAAGGGGATAGTTTGGCGGCTGCCCGGTCTAACATGGGGCGTGATATGTCCAACCCGACGATTCGGCCGTTAAACGAGGGGTCGTTTAAGACAAAATAAGGCACCCGGCCGCTCCCCGTCGCCACATCCAAAATGTGCGGAGCCTGAAACTGGACGCAAGAAGCAGGTTTGTTTGCTGCCCGCTCGATGGCCCTGAACAACGGCCGAACCACGAACACCTCCTCCACTTCATCATCAAACGCTTTAATCTGGTCATATTTGTGTGCCATCACATCATACAACCAGGTCACCATCCGTTGCCCCAGAAACACCCCCTCGGTGGTAATGAGCAGCCAGTAGAGCAGCAGGGCGATAAGAATGGGGAGCAAAAGGAGAAGGTAAATCATGATAACTGTCAGTTTATGCCTTTTGTGGGTGTAACTGGCTCTCAATTTGCCGAACCCGATGCAGAACGGCTTCCCAACGGAATTGTTGGCTGACAAAACTGTGCCCGGCCGTTGCCAGGGTTTCCCGTGTGGTGGGGTGACGCAACAGGTGGAGAATGGCATCGGCCGTTTCCCGCGCACCATCCGCCAACCACAGTTCTCGCCCGGCCGATGCCCCAATACCGTTATTCACCAGAGAGGAGGTAATCACCGGTCGCCCGGCCGCCATCGCCTCCAGGACTTTGTTTTGTACCCCGGCGGCAAAGCGTAAAGGAGCCACAAAAACGGCCGATTCGTTCAACAACTGGTTCAAATCGGGCACAAACCCGGTGACTGTTACTCCAGGCAGCCGGGCCAAAAGCTGCACAGACTTGGCCGGGCTGGCCCCAGCCAACACCAGGGTGGCATCGGGGATTTGCTGGCGCACCAACGGCAATATCTCTTGCGCCAGATACACCGCCGCGTCTATGTTGTGAAATACCCCCATATGACCGACAAACAGCAGTTGATGGGGAACGGCCGTTATTCCCAATGGGCGAAAACGAGTCACCTCAACCCCGTTGGGTACAACCTGAATGTTGGCTTGGGGGCAACCATGCGCCAATACCTGGCGGTCGGCGGCGGCAATGAGCCAGGTTTCCTCAAATTGCTGCGCCACCCACTGCTCATAACGGGCAATACGCGGCCCTTCTAACCGGTATACCCATCGCCAGAAGGTGCGGCGATAGGCTAACGACTTTGTGACCTCCTGGGAAATCACGTCGGTTAAATCTACCACCCGATACCCGGCCCAACCAGTCACATATTGTGCCATGCGGAACAGATGCACATACACCAGGTCAAATTGCTCCTGGGCTAAAACGGCCGTTACCCGTTGTTGCATGTTGGCCGAGCGATAGTACAACGCCTGCAATGGCTGGTTGCGCCACAGGTTCAGCCCGGTTGCCAGCAGTGACCGCAGCGGCGGGTGTAACACGGTGTGGATTTCCTGGCAGAAGGGGCGCAGGTTTTCCAGAAACGGCCGTTCCTCCTCACTCGCCAGAAACGACACCAGGGTAATCTCATGTTCTTGGGCAAGTTGCCGCAAAAAGTGGAACGCCCGCAACCTATCCCCTCGATCCGGCGGATAGGGCAGGCGGGAAGTGAGAAAAAGTATCTTCGACATAGACAGGATTATATCCTTACAGCAAGCATAAACTGACATTTTCAAAGATTAGAGATCATTTTCATCCATAACAGGCAACCGATGGCTTTTGCCTGGGATTCAAACCCCAGGCTAGTCAAAAAACGTGCTTTAGCACGTTCAAAAAACCATTTTTCAACCTGTTTTAACAGGTTTGGGTTTGTTAGCCGTCGGTTTCAACCGATGGCGATTCCCAAACCGAGAATTGCTGAACAGATAAACGAATGGGTCAATCAAACATTCCCCGTTTATCTGTTGTAACGATTCACCACAAAGGCGCAAAAGGCGCATAGTTTTCATTCGCTGCTGCAAAAGCTAACAGGTAGAGATTGTGTAGAGTTGAAGAACTTTTGTTAAAATAGGACAACACGTTGGAACAAAGTAAATGTGCCAGAGGAATTATTAGAAACTTTTGGTGTTGCTTGCCGAAAAGCTGGTTTAATCAACGATACTGGACACTTTCATGATCCAGCA
>CAZPEJ010000608.1:0-3524 GCA_964585465.1 uncultured Ardenticatenaceae bacterium | reverse complement strand
GGATTAGAGATTGGCCTATCTCTAATCCCTAATCTCCAATCTCACAATAAAATGTCAGTTTATGCCTTCTGTGAGGATAGTCAGTGGCCTGTGTGGATTTTTACCTTGAGCGTTTGTTTAATCCCTGATGGATGACAAAGTAAGTTGCGATCTGACTGTTTAAAAGGGGAAAGCTCCAGGGGAGGGGCCTGGAGCTTACACAAAAGGAGAAAATGTTGTGTGTTGTGTGTCCTTGAAGAATAGTATAGACCCTTTATCAACCTGTGTGAATGGGAGAATGTGGCTAGGAAAGAAGTCACTGGTTATTAAAGTTTATCGGAAATAAAGTTTCTCGCGTAGAGGTGCAAAGCCACAGAGGGTCTTCTCTGCCTTCACTTCCGCGTCTCTGCACGACATAAAGTTAATTTCGATAATGTCTGTTGTATAAAGCGTATTTTGTCGGGAATACGCTTTACACTGTCCCCTATTTGCGGAATAACTCCCGCACCACAATGTTTCGTTGAATTTGGCTGGTGCCTTCGTAAATCTGGAAAATTTTGGCATCCCGCATAAGTTTTTCCACTGGATATTCCGACATATACCCATACCCACCAAATACTTGCACGGCGTTGGTGGCGATTTTCATGGCGGTATCGGCGGCATACGCTTTGGCAAAGGCGGAAATGGTGGTGTTTTTCACTCCGGCATCTACCGCCCAGGCAGATTTCCACACCAACAGGCGAGCCGCTTCTAGTTCCATTGCCATGTCGGCGATGGTGTGCCCGATGGCCTGGTGCTGCCAGATGGGGTGTCCCATGGCGTGGCGGGTTTTGGCATATTGGATGGATTCTTCCAGGGCGCGTCGGCCTACTCCCAATGCACCGGCGGCTGTTCCGGGGCGACTGCGGTCGAACACTTTCATGGCAATGATGAAGCCCATGCCTTCCTGGCCCAGCAGGTGGGTGGTGGGGACTTTTACGTTGTCGAAGATGACTTCGGCCGTATCGGAGGCGTGCTGTCCCATTTTGTTAAAGGGTTTGCCCACACTCACCCCCGGCCAATCTCGCTCTACCACAAAACAGCTCATGCCGTTATATTTTTGCTCCGGGTTGGTGTAGGCAAAAACGGTGTAAAAGTTGGCAACGGTGGCTCCGGTGATGAAGGTTTTGGAGCCGTTGAGAACGTAATGATCCCCTTCTTTGCGAGCAGTGGTTTTGATGCTTGCTACGTCGGAGCCTGCTTCGGGTTCGGTGAGGCAGTAGGAAGCCATTTGCCCATTGGCTAAACGGCCGCCGTACTCATGTTTTTGTTCTTCGCTGCCCGCAATTAACACGGGCAGGATTGCCAGGCCATTGACGGCGATGGCGGTGCTGCAACCAGAGCAACCCCAGGCCAGTTCCTCTCCCACTAATACTTCTTCAAAGAGTGTCAGCCCCAAACCGCCATACTTTTCTGGCACATTCAGGCTGGTTAGCCCCAATTCTTGGGCTTTTTTGATGACGGGCCAGGGGTAGTCGTGGGTTTTGTCGTAATGTTCGGCGACGGGAGCGATTTCGTTTTTGGCAAAATCCCGTGCCAGCATTTGAATGTCTTGTTGTTCTTTGGTCAAAGCAAAGTTGACCGTGTTATGGTTTGTCATGATGTTTTCCTTTGTTGGACAGGTTGGTTATCTGTCCTACGCCTTGTGATAGGCTTCTACTTTGGCTAAATCAATGGTCATGCCACCATCTTCGCGGCCGGTATCAATGACGGCATCACGGGGGAAGGTGGCTTTTTCGGCAATTGGCCCCTCTACAAAAATTTTTGCCATGCCAAATCCGGCAATTTGGGCTTCTTCGCCCAATAAAATATCTCCTATTGTGCCCAGGCGGGTACCTCCGGGGGTGTCTACGTCCCGCCCTTTTAGTTTATCCAGGCGCAACCAGCTTTCTGCTTCAGGTAGTTCTTTGTCGTCGGTGACCACTTCGGCGTTTTTCACCAGGATGGCATCTATGCCAAAAACGACGATGTCGCTGCGGCGAATGAGGTGGGCTTTGCGGCGCAGGATACCTTCGGAACCGAGGTAAACGGCCGTTAACCAGTTCAGGTCGGGGTCTACATATAAATCTTTGATGGTGCCGAGAGAACGGCCGTCTGTGAGGCTGATAATTTGTTTGTTGATTAACTCTTTTCCAGGACGCATGAGACTTCTCCTTATGGGTGGTGTTTAACGGTGAAGACACCACGCCGTAATGAACAGAGGAAATACATCTGGAATTATAGTTTGTGTTAGGGGTTGGGCAAGCGGGATTAGACTTTGATGCCGAGTGGGACAAAACGGTAGAAGATGTCAACGCCATTTACAACAGAGAATAAAATGATTGCCAGCCTTGTTTTTAGTTTTCTGGATCTAAAAATCACCGATGGCATTTTGAGCGCTCCTGAGTTTGTTGATTTACGCAATTACCGTCAGATGCTCAATGACCCGCAAATTTGGACAGGAAACAGCGACACTCAAGGCTCTTTGTGGATTATCATTCGTTTTGGCTTAATTGCATTGCCAGTTGGTATTGGAAATGCAATGCTGATTATGTTGGCGGGTTTGCAGGGGGTACCAACTGAACTGTATGATGTTGCCATTGGTTGTACCAGCTTTTTTGCAAACGCGTATAATGTTTTTCTGCTGCGGCAATGTTTTATGACGATTCCGCGTGGGTTGGATGAAGTGGCGATGATGGATGGGGCTGGCCCGCTGCGTATTTTGTGGTCGGTCATTTTGCCTATTTCATATCTGGTGTTGCTGGCGGTGATGGTGTTTCATATTGTTTGGGCCTGGAGTGACTTTTTTGGCCCGCTGATTTACCTTAGAGGAGTGTTGAGTTGAAAGTGACTGTGATTGGGGGCGGCTCGACCTATACGCCAGAGTTGGTGAATGGTTTTTTGGCACGGGTTGAGCAATTTCCGTTAGATGAATTGTGTTTGATGGATATTGATGAGTCGCGCCTGGCGGTGGTGGGTGGGTTTGCCCGGCGTATGGTGGCGGCCAGGGGGAATCCGTTTCGGGTGGTGTTGTCTACGGATCAGCGAACGGCCGTTTCCAATGCCACCTATGTCACCACCCAACTTCGAGTGGGACAAATGGCCGCCCGGCGCGAAGATGAGTACCTGGGGTTGCGTCATGGGCTGATAGGCCAGGAAACCACCGGCGTAGGGGGCATGGCGAAAGCCTTACGAACCATACCGGTTATTCTCAGGATTGCCCGCGACATGTCAGAAGTGGCCCAACCCGGCGGTTTGTTGGTGAACTTTACCAACCCGGCCGGATTAGTGACCCAGGCCCTTAGCCAATATGCCCCACAAACCCCCAGTGTAGGAGTCTGTAATGTGCCCATCACAACCAAAATGACCATTTTGGAACAACTGGCACTGGGCAGAAACATTCGCCCAGAACAAGCTGAATTAAAGACCCTGGGGTTAAATCATCTTTCCTGGCATCGTGGGTTTACCATTGAAGGAGAAGATGTCTGGCCGCAGGTGATTCAATAACTTTTACTTTCTTTACACAC
>CAZPEJ010000607.1:0-3527 GCA_964585465.1 uncultured Ardenticatenaceae bacterium | reverse complement strand
TGAAACGAACAACGTATTTAGCCGCAGATTAGACTTCCTTTTTCTGAAGTTCACGAAACCAGACGGTAGTGAATATACCTATGAAGAGGTACAGAATGGTACAGGTAAAGAAGTAACGGCCGCTTACATTTGGCGGTTGCGTACTGGTAAAGCTACAAACCCTGGGTTTTGGGTCATCAAAGCACTCTGCGATTTTTTTCAGGTAAACCCGGATTACTTCTTTCACGAAGATGAGGTTAAAGCCAAAGAAATTGCAGACACCCAAGCGAATCAACAATTGGCTGCCCAGCTGAAAGATGATCGGGTAAAAGACATCGCATTACGCGCCAGCGAATTAGACGATGAAGGTAAACAGACTGTGTTAAATATGGTGAAGTACATTCAAGATGCAAAAAATCGTAGGAAATAGTAAAACACATGAACATCCGTGTGCGAATGAAAGCCAAGCTGCAAGAGTTAAACTTCGATTTTCGTCACTTCACAATGGAGAAGTTTGTTGCTCACATAGAGAAACTGCGGGGTAAGGAGATCCTGTTTATTGATTGGGATATGCCAGCTGGATTGTATGGAGCCTGGATTTCTGATGCGGACGATCCCTGTGAGTACATTTTTTATAGCAAATCAGCCCCACCGATCCACCAAATTCATATCCAACTGCATGAATTAGCCCACATCATTAACGACCACGACACCTTGCGGGTGAGCAAAACTGACTTAGAAGCCAGTATGAACAAAAGGGAGGATGACATATCACTTTTTGCTCATGCGCTGATGCGTGCCCCGAATGACACCGAGATGGAACAAGAAGCAGAAATGCTTGCTACCCTTGTTCAGGAGCAGGCACTTCGATATGTTCAGGTGCAGAACTTGAAAGCGGTGGTTTCGTCCAGCGAGGTGGTTTTGTCGCAGTTGAAATCATTGGAATTGATATGATACCGCCATTTTTTGCAATAAGTATTCCCATATTAGCTTTTCTGGTTGCTATTTATAAATTTAAGGCTGTATGGCGCGACGGCCGTTGGAATACCGATTCATTAGCTTTCAATTTTTGGATGTTTTCTTTGTGTGTAGCGGTTTCCATGAGTTTCCTGATCGAAAGCTTTTATTTGATTTTTGATGCCTGGATTGGTGTTACCAATTTGGGCTGGTTGATCACCTACATCACAATGGCACTGGCCTTTTACTATATTTCCTCTGGCTGTTATGTGGTCTACAATCGCCCCAAACCACGCGCCATGTCGGTGGTTTTAATCATCACGCTACTCATAATGGTCGTTTTATACCCAATTGGCATCATTACCCTGCCAGAGAAAGCAGATCACACCCTTCCTGAAACATTTCTTGAATTTTTATTCATGCAGACAATGTATTTGTATGTGGCTAGTTTTTGCCTGATCCCAGGTTACACCTTCCTAAACCTTTACCGTATAGAAACAGTGATAGCTTCCCGTTTACGTCTGGGGGTGGCATTGACGACTATTTTTATGGCTTGCATTGCGGCAACACTCAAAGTTGGGATCACCATATGGGTATATATTGATCCCAATACACCTGTTCTGCAAACAGTTTCTTCGCTTGTCGGTAGCACCATTGGGTTGGGAGGGATATTGTGGCCGTTGGCCTTTCTGCCCAATCATGTCTTTATTTTTCTTTCCCGGCCGTTTGTTTTTCTGGGTAAACTTCGCGCTTTGAAGGAACTAAAAAGCCTGCAAAACCAGCTAAATCACATTTGTGAGCCGGTTATTGCTGATCATGTGAACCTGGTAGAGTATTTGCGAAATCTGGATTTTCACCTTTACCGTACTCTGATTGGCATCTTGGATGGCAAAAGTATCTTGTTTATCCTGGCACAAAAGACCGCTGGATTAGACCAATTTCCATTTGTAAACCCTGGAATCCTTTTTCGTGCAAACCAAAAATCACCCGAATATTGGGATGAACAGGACTGGCAGCAGGCACGGCGATTACATCATACATTACAATCAGTAAATGATTGTCTGGAGTTCCCCGAACTGGTCAAAGCTTATGTTTATGCAGGGCGTGTTTTGCGCCAGGAGGCAAGATGACAACCCTGCAAGCAACACCGATGCGTCAACAGATGGCAAAGTGGCTATCGCGGATATTTCACCCATTTATTATCTCCGTTATCACATTGGTGTTGGCGATTTATTTGGACGGGGCTTCTTTTGCTGAGGCGGTGAAGTGGACAGCCATTGCGGTATCTATTGTAATTCTACCGCTGACTCTTTACCTGGTTTATAGTGTGCGAAACGGCCGTTATAGCGATTGGAGCATTTCTATTCGAGAACAACGATACAGCATTTATGCCATTGCTATCTTCTGTTTCATCGTTTTGATCACGTTGTTTCTGTGGACAGATGCCCCAGCCATCGCCCTGGCTTGTTTGTACGCCTCCGTTCCAACCATTTTCATCGCCGCCCTCATCAATCGCTTTTTAACCAAAGTGAGCGTTCACGCGACAACAATGGCTGGTTGTACCACCGTGATCACCCTACTTTCTCCACTTGTTGGAATAGGAATGGCTTTGATGACTTTATCGGTAGGTTGGGCACGAATAGAGTTAAAACAACATACAACAGGACAGGTTTTATTAGGCTGGTTTATTGCGGCTGTTGTTTCAGTCGCAATTTTTCGTTTATATTCGTCCTGATAGACAAACATCTTTCAAAAATAATAAGAGCCTGCTGTCACAGGCTCTTATTAAGAAGATGTTATATCCAGTGTAGGGATAGAACAGCCCCTATTATACTCGTTCTATCCCCATTCGTGAAATAAAAATAAGAAGCTGCTTCCAGGTTTACCTGGTGGTTTGCCGTTGTTTTGCTGTTTATCTGGCAGGGTGTTCGTTATTGTGGTGTTTCCCTTGCCTACAGAATAGCTTCGCATAAACGTATCTCGGAGGTGAAACGGCCGATGAAAGACTTATTTCCTGGCAAAACCGTCTTTATTACAGGATTGGTTATCCTGGTGGCGTGTACCAACAACCCAGGCCAACCAACTCCTCCAGGCTGCAACGGCCACACCCTCCTTCAACCAACCGTTACCCGGCCAGTTGATCCTGACTTATTTAGCCCCCCACAGCCTCCACCAGATAATGGCGATGATACAGCATACTGCCCAACACCTATTCCAGATGCCACCGAAACGGCTGAATTTCCCACCCAATTTGTAGCGGCCGATATGGTCAACCTCTCCCTGGATATAAACAATCAGGACATTGCTGCTGCGGCTGCCGGGGACGACATGCTGGCAGTAGCCTGGCTGAGTGAAGGGAGCATTTACGTGGCCCTATCGCGGGGTGGCAATCATTTTCAAGTGCGGTGGGTAGACATCGGCAATACCGTGTCGTTGGCTTTTAGCAAAATCAACCGGTTACACCTGGCTTATGAACAAAACGGCCAAATTTTTTACCGCGCCGCCGACCAGGGAACCCACCCGGCCGAAGTACCCCCTGTTGTGGTGGCAGACGGCCGTAACCCGCAAGTGGTGGTAGATGAACTCAACTG
>CAZPEJ010000606.1:0-3536 GCA_964585465.1 uncultured Ardenticatenaceae bacterium | reverse complement strand
ATTTGCCAATCTCTAATCCCTAATCTCCAATCTCACAATAAAAATGTCAGTTTATACCCTTTGTGAGTATAGTAACAGAATCCAACCCTGTTGGCAAAAAGGATTGTAGCTGTTCAGTCTCTCTGGGATTTAACCGCAAAACACGCAAAGAACACAAAGGTTTTCTTTTTTCTTTGCGCCCTTTGCGCCTTTGCGGTGAATCGTTACAAAGGATTAACGTAAAACCAGGTTCAA
Organism: uncultured Ardenticatenaceae bacterium; assembly: GCA_964585465.1. Taxonomy (GTDB): domain Bacteria; phylum Chloroflexota; class Anaerolineae; order Promineifilales; family Promineifilaceae; genus CAZPEJ01. The sequence goes on along the minus strand of CAZPEJ010000606.1, from coordinate 3,302 downwards.
AACTATCAAAAGGGTAAACATCAGGGCGGCCAGCACAAACACACGGCGCAAATCTCGCACCACATACCCATACTCTTCCCGAAACTGCTCGGTAGAAACAGTTTTAGGTTCTGGGGCAGGGGCCATCATGGGTTGCGCCATTTCATCGAACGGCCGAAATGGGGTATCTGAACGACGACGACGGGCTTTTTTTGCCATAATCACTCCGGTTACTGGGTAGACGTTTCGCCTGTTACCAGGTCAGCAAACACCACAATGCGATGGGTGTTAATTTTATACGGATAACAAGAGATGAGGGTTATCTGGGCATAGGGGGTTTGATCCATCACCGACACCTCTATTGGTTTAACCACTTGCATTTCTCGCACCACATAAGTGTAACTTTGTCGCTCGGTAGAGACAATAATCTCATCCCCAGGTTGCAATTCATCCAGGTGGCGGAAAATCTCCCCATAAATATCGTTGTGGGCACTCAAAACCAGATTACCAATTTGCCCCGGCAGAGCAGAGCCAACATGCTGCCCTACCCCTTTTTTCAACTGCTCCCAATCATCCCCCTGAACAATAGGATGGTCTACTCGAATGGCGGGAATCTGGATCAGGCGGGCTTGTTCTGGGCCGGGGGTGGGAATGGGAGGGAGTTGGTAGGTGTTAATAAAAGGTAATAAGTGAGCCGGAATTTCCCCCGCCTCGCCGGGTTGGGCAGGCAGACCGTCTATGGGGGGTTTGTGGCCGCCCGGCAGCAAAACCAGGCCGATGATGGGGGTGGGGGTGGCAGTGGAGAGGGCCAGGGTTTGGCTTTCTGCCTGCTGTACCTGGGCTAGTTCCAGGTTGAGTTCTTGTTGGGTGGTTTGCAGGCTCCACAAAACGGCCGTTAATCCCACAATCGCCGCAATTTCTATAAACAGTAGCAGTTTATTAGCTACCCAACGCCAGTTGAGGGAAGGTCGTGGGGCAGATTCGGCCGTTTCCTCCTCCATCTCCCCGGCAATTTCCAATGAATAGGAGCGCAAGGCACCATTGGGGGCTACATCGGGGCGGGGTAACGGGGGTGGGGTTGGATTTGGAGGGGATAACCCGGCGACTTCCACCACACGCCCTGCCGTTTTCAGGCGTTGAATGCGCTGGCGGCGTTCGGAACGTTTCTTTTGATAAAGCAGTTGCTCCAATTCGGAGACAGTTAAATCCTCTACATCTCGTTTCATGCGTGTAATGATAAAACGGAATGGGCAAAAGGTAAAGCGGGGAATTACAACAATTATGGGAAAGTGAGGGAAGAGTATTCAGTACACAGTATCCAGTACTCAGTATTCAGTAGACAGTGGACAGTAGACAGTGGACAGTGGGGAATTGCCAGGTCGGCGAGCAGTCAATCTCTGATCTCCAATCTCTAATCTCAAACCTCATTAACCACTGCGGCCGAAACTGGCCGGGTCTGCTCCAGCCGTGTCCAGGCGTTTTTGATGGCTTGTAGCTCTTCGGCCGTTTCTGGCAGTTCGCCATAACGGATCTTGACATAAGCCTGGGTAATTAATTGGGCATCGGCGGTATTGTCTGGCCAGGCCTGGGCCAATGTTCGCAGGTATTCATAGGGGGTTTCCGACTCGGCACGGGGGTACCCCACCACCGCCGCCGCCCGACACATATTGGCATAGATACGCCGAATGGAAACGGCCGTTTGCCAGTTGCGCCACAATCCCAGACGACGCAAAATTTTTTGCCCCAACCCCTCTTCTTCTGTTTTGTCAGGTCTTGATAGGGGATATGCTCCACCCGGTACACGAGCCGCTAACGTCGCCCGTTGGTACAGCCGCCCCAAGGCCAATGTCACCAGTAACACCACCAGCACCATGATCAAAATAGTGTTTATCTTGCCACCAACCCCAATCTCTCGGATGACCTCTTCAGTGGCAGTGGCTTCGGGGGTGGGGGTGACAAAGTTGGGGAAAAAACGGCCGATTTGTTGCCACGCCTGCATAATGGGGGAAAAAAGCCAGGTGAGGAACCGAATGAGTGCATCGAACAAGGGGGTGAGGGGCAAAATTAAGTAGGCAACGGTGGCCCCCACAACCGATGCGGCAAAGTTGATGGCACCCCAAAGTGGAGCTAACCAGCCAGCAATGGTATCGGCCGTTTGCCCCCCCACCATGATGCCCAATAAACCGGCCGTTGCGGTAATTAAAGAGGCCGCCCCCACCACGCTCATCAACCAGCCAGGTTGCAACGCCACCGACATGCCAGAACGTTGCCGCTCAATCTCCTCAGCGCGGATGAGGGAGATGGAGGTTAAACCAGCCAGAAAAAAGAGCATGAGAAAGGAGGTGCTATCCCACAGTAAACGGCCGTATCCCAACCAGATCACCACTGGGGCCAAAATTAACCCCCCAAAACGCAACCGCAACCCCGCCCGATTTAACTCAAACGTTTTGCCCACCAGCCGCAACCCCCGCCCCCACATGAGAACCGTCAAAATAAAAACGCTAATGTCTCGCAACCAAAGTAAATTATCCGCCTCCCCCAGGCTGTTAAAAAAGAGGCGAACCCAGGCCACATCCCACAAAGAGTTTGCCTGGTACAACATAATGCCCAGCGTCACATACAACAGCAATAGCAGGGTCACAGCCATCACATTGCGCTGTTTGGAAACATCCAACCCCATCGCCCCCATGAATCGCCCCAGGTTGAGAGGCAGTAACATCACCAGCCATAACCACAGTAACATCTGCCCCGGCGGCCAATACCGTGCCCAGGGCATGAGGGCCAGAGCCAGTGGGGTGAGCAACGCCACATCCATCAAACTCCAACTCAGATAAAGCATCTCTTGTTGGATATAACCCCAGGCCCACAAAAAGCGGGCAAAAACGGCCGATAATACGGATGGCGGGGTTGGCAAGGCGGCAACAACTTCCTGACTCATGTTTCGATACGCTCCACTGCCAGTTCCATTTCTATTGTTTCTGGGGTGGGAATGGCACTCAGAGCCGATTCTGTGACTGTTTGGTTGCGCCGCCCCGATTGGAAGGCAGGGGCATTTGATGGGATGTGATAGGCCAGGATATTACCCAGCCCTTTGGGAGGTGGTTGATCGGCCAGGGAAATGAGAGCGACTCGCCGCCCCGCTTCCTTGAGGCGCAACAAAGCCACCAACATATCTTCGGTAACAACGGCCGTTACCAGGACAATCGTTGCCGCCCAGGGCAGGTTAGGGCTTTCTCGCAGCATCATCCACTCCACCCCGCCCGTTGCAAACTCCGTCACCGCCGCCAACCCCTCCAACACCCGGCTCAATTGCTCTGGCGACC
>CAZPEJ010000605.1:0-3545 GCA_964585465.1 uncultured Ardenticatenaceae bacterium | reverse complement strand
CGAATGGGTACGCCCGACGTTGGAAGAAGTGTTTATGGTATTAAGCGAGACAGTGAACAGTGAACAGTGGACAGTGAACAGTGAACAGTGAACAGTGAACAGTGAACAGTGAACAGTTGACTGACCACTGACCAGTAAACCATGTTAATCCCCCTCTACACCCTCTCTATCTCCTTGATGTTGTTTTTTCCCCTTGTGCTGGCGATTGGGCTGCGGCGGCGGGTGGCTGTGCCCTGGTGGCTCTTTTGTGTGGGCATGGTCACGTTTATTGGTTCCCAGGTGGTACACCTTCCCCTCAATAACTGGTTGACCAACCTGGGCTGGATAGATGCCGGAGCCAACGAGGGAGCAGCCTGGTGGCGAACGGCCGTTTTGCTGGGTCTCACCGCCGGGTTGTGTGAAGAACTTGCCAGAGCCGTTGGGTATGGGTGGTTGCGACGCAAAGGGGATGTGACAAACCACCTGCCCGCTGCCCTGTTGTTGGGCATTGGGCACGGCGGTATTGAAGCAATGGTATTCGGCGGGGTATTAACGGCCGCTTCTGTGACCTCCTTGCTGGCTTTGCAGGGCACCGATTTGAACACCTTGGGGTTGCCTGCCACCCAACTAGAACAGCTTCAGCAGCAAATGACCTGGTTTACTGCCTATCCCCTGGCCGCCCTGCTGCCCCTGCTAGAACGCCTCATTGCCATGACCTTGCACATCACCCTCTCCGTGTGGGTGTGGCGTGGTTTCCAGCGACGCAACCCCCTCTACCTGCTCCTGGCAATCCTGATTCATGCCGCCATAGATGCCATCGCCGTTTTGCTGCACCAATCCGTCACCAATCCCTGGCTGCTAGAACTGCTATTTGCCCTCGCGGTGTTGCCAGGTGCGGTATGGTTGTGGCGGTTGTGGCAGGGGGAAAAGGTGAGTTTCAGAGAGCAAATTTCAGGTGGCAAAGCGGGGTGGCGTGAGATGGCGGTATTTGTAACGGCCGTTCGGAAGGAGTTATGGCAGCAGTGGCGCACCAAACGGGTGTTGGTCATAACGGCCGTTTTCCTCCTCTTTGGCCTCACCTCCCCCATGCTGGCCTACTTCACCCCCAAACTGATACAAAACCTCCCCGGAGCCGAACAGTTCGCCAACTTAATCCCCACCCCCACCGCCGCCGATGCCGTCGGGCAATACATCAAAAACCTGACCCAGTTCGGTTTTATCCTGGCCGTGTTACTTGGGATGGGGCTGGTGGCCGGGGAAAAGGAGCATGGCACCGCAGCCATGATGTTGAGCAAACCCCTCCCCCGCTGGGCCTTCATTTTGAGCAAATTTGTGGCCCAAACGGCCGTTTATGCCCTGGCTTTTCTGGCGGCGGCCCTGGCGGCCTACTTCTACACCTGGATACTGTTCGAGCCACTGAACCTGGCCGCCTTTTTATTTGGCAACTTCTTACTGCTAGTGTGGATATTGGTTTTTTCGGCCGTTACCCTGTTAGCCAGCACCCTGGCCAATAGCACCGGGGCCGCCGCCGGTTTGGCCCTGGCCGGGGCCATCGTGTTAGCCATTCTCGGCTCCCTCCCCAACATTGGGGCACTCTTTCCGGCCGGGTTGGTGGCCTGGGCCAGCACCCTGGGGTTACCAACCGCCACCGTCGCTGTTAACGGTGGGGCCCTTACCGCCAGCACCGGATTGATTATCATCTGTCTGGTAACGGCCGTTGCAGTGTTTGAAGTGCAAGAGTTGTAAGATTTATGGTATATCTTCCCCATGTGCTACTAAACTTTCCAGATACAACTCAATTGCCTCTCGCGCCATCGAGATAGCCTCGTTCACATCGCTGCCATAAGTGACACACCCAGGCAACGAAGGTACACATGAAACGTAAAACGTGAAACGTGACCAGAACTACCACGTTTCACGTTTCACGAGCAAGTTGTTCAGGTTAATAAATTGTCACTCCTTATTATCAGGAACAATGATGAGAGAAGAGTACGATTTTTCTAAGTCCCGTAAAAACCCTTATGTCAATCGTTTGAAGAAACAAATTACCATTCGGGTAGATGAAGAAGCGATTGATTACTTCAAAACGCTTTCGGCCGATATGGGAATTCCCTATCAAAGCCTGATCAATCTATACTGCATGAGGTCATAAATTGACCTTCTGCTGAAGGGGATTAGAGATTGGAGATTAGAGATTGACCAATCTCTAATCCCTAATCTCCAATCTCAAAATAAAAATGTCAGTTTACGCCCTCTGTGCGTATATATTTACAAGATTGTGCCGCCTCCCACCGTAAATTGAATATGCAATGGGAGTAACCCTTCCCCACCCATTCACCATTCCCAATTCCCAATTCACTATTCACCATTTTCCTCCCTCCCCGCTTGCCAGGAACGGCCGTTTCCCCCATAATTCCTGTCATAACATGTCGAAACCAAGTTTTTCCCTAAAACTCGGTTTCTTTCTCAAGCAAAAACGGCCGTTTCATGGAATACCTCGACTTTGACCTGACAATTGAATCCGGCACTGGCCGCGACTACCCCATTGCCGCCCGATCCCAGGCAGGGGAAGCGCGGGAAACCATGCACTTCCCCTTTGACGAGCTGCAACTAAAAAACCGCCTGCAAAGTTTACAAATTGCCCTGTTACGTTCCGGTGGCAGACGGCGGCGCGCCCTTTCGCCAGAAGAAGAAACTGTACAAAATTTCGGCCGTGACCTGTTCAAAGCCTTGTTCACGGGCGAAATCCTCAGCCGCTATCGCCTGCTGGAGCGCGAAGCTGCCAGCCAGGGCAAAGGTGTACGCCTCAAACTTCGTATCCAGCAACCCAACATGGCCGCCCTGCCCTGGGAATTTCTCTACGACTCCAACCGCGCTGAATACCTGGTGTTATCCCGGAAAACCCCGCTGGTGCGTTATTTGGAACTACCACACATCATTCAACCAATACCCATCACCTTGCCTTTGCGGATTTTGGGCATGGTGGCTTCCCCCAGCGATTTGGAAGAACTAGACATCCCCCGCGAAAAAGAACGGGTGCAGCAAGCCATCGCCCCATTGCAGGCCAAAGGGTTGGTGGAACTGACCTGGCTGGAAGGGCAAACCTGGCACGATTTGCAGAAAGCCTTATGGCGTGGCCCCTGGCACATCTTCCATTTTATTGGGCATGGGGGATTCCACGCCCGCCACGACGAAGGAATCATAGCCTTGTGCGACGAAACGACGGGCAAAGCGCACAACTTCCGCGCCAGTGAACTAGCTCGCCTGCTGGCTGACCATCAGGCGTTGCGCCTGGTGCTGCTCAACGCCTGCGAGGGGGCGCGGGGCAGCGACAACGATATTTTTTCCAGCACGGCCGCTATTTTGGTGCGGCAGAAAATTCCGGCCGTGTTGGCTATGCAGTACGAAATTACCGACCCTGCTGCCATTGAACTCTCCCGTTCCTTTTATGAAGCGTTGGCGGAAGGGCTGCCGGTAGATTCGGCCGTTGCCGAAGCCCGCAAAGCCATCAGTTTCGCCGTGCAAAATAGCATCGAATGGGGCACCCCTGTGTTATACATGCGCTC
>CAZPEJ010000604.1:0-3560 GCA_964585465.1 uncultured Ardenticatenaceae bacterium | reverse complement strand
GTTTATAGGCTGTGCGTATACAAGGAAACCTTATGCGACGTTTGATGTTTTTGTTCTGTTTGGTCTGCTTGGTGGCTTGCGATCCGGCGGAGGTTTTTAACCCGCCTGCTACCCCCACACGGGCGGCGGTTGTGCCAGCGGTGACGGTTGAACAAGGGGGGGTGACGGAAACGGCCGTTTTGCCCACCCCAACCCCCTTACCAGCCCCCCCCACCTGGCCCGCCCCAATGACCCCGGTTGAACCATTTGCCCGCGCCGCCAACGCCGCCGAACAGGCCACCTTGCTGGAACTAAACCAGGCCGACCCGCCCGCCCGCGACGATGTATCGCTGGCCCTGGCCTACCAGGGGCGCACGGCCCAGGCCACCCCCCCGGCCCTGGCGGGTGAGCCGTTACCCGTTGGCAGCCAGCAGGTTTTTAACATTGCCAATTTTGACGATAACACCGTTGTCCCCATTGAGGCAGTTTTATTGGTGGTGAGCGATCACGCCTATTTCTGGTTCGATACCGGGTCTGGTTCGGTTGATCCTGGTGAAGCAGAATTGGAGCAGGTAGCGGCCGTTTTTGACACCATTTATGAAACCAATACCTTTTATTTTGGCAACGAGGCCAACCCAGGGATAGATGGTGACCCCCGATTGCACATTGTCCATGCCTCGCCACTGGCTTTGTGTAATGTTTCGCTGAGTACGGCCGATCTTTGTTCGCTGGCGGGTTACTTTAGCTCGCGGGATCTTGTGCCACAAACGGCCGATCCCACTTCCAACGCCCGCGAAATGTTTGTAATGAATGCCAGCTACTTTGGCAGCAATTTTTACCTGAATGTATTGGGGCACGAGTTCCGCCACATGATTGAAGACAACTACGATCCGGGGGATGAGGATTGGGAGGTGGAGGGATCGGCCGTTTTAGCAGAAGAATTATTGGGTTATCCAGAAACCGGACAAGACCGGGGCAATTTGTTCCTCAGCGACCCCGATCAACAGTTAAATAGCTGGACAGACGGCAACCCCATCCCTTATTACGGCCAGGGGTATGTATTAAATCGGTATATTTTTGACCGTTTGGGGGTTGAGTTGTACCGGCAGTTTGCCACTCACCCGGCCAATGGGTTGCGGGCGATAGATGCGATAGCCCAGGAGAGTGGGTTAACCATCAGTGGGCACTCCCTCTTTCTCGATTGGCTGGCGATGTTAGCCATCCACAACCAACCCAATGTAACGGAGATTTACCAGTTTCAGGGGGCACCGCTGGAAACGGCCGCTTCCACCCGCCTGCGCCTATCCGACACCGTTCAAACAACTGTCGCCCAATATGCCGCCGACTATTATGAGTTGCCCGGCAGCGGCAGTTACACCGTTCAATTCATGGGCAACCCCCTGGTACCCCTGTTAGACACCTTGCCCGCCTCCGGGCAAACCCTGTGGTATGCCCAACGCGGCAACTACAGCAACCCTCGCCTGACACGCCAGGTAGATTTGCGTGATGTGACAACGGCTACCCTGCAATATGCGGTTTACACAGATATTGAGTATGGGTATGATTTTGCCTATGTCTCTGTCTCAGCAGATGGGGGGCAAACGTGGCAAGGGTTGGTGGCAGAAAATATGCAGGGGTTGGACAAGGCAGATAACCCGTCTGGCTCGGCCCTGACCGGCCGTTTTTACACCGGGCGCAGCGAGGAGTGGGTGCAGGAGACAGTAGATTTATCAGCTTATGCCGGGCAACTGATTCACATCCGTTTTGAATATGTCACGGATCCTATTCTCACCTTTGGTGGGTTTGCCCTGGATAACATCGCCATCCCAGAAATTGGTTTTTATGATGATGCCGAGCAGTTGGTGGCGGGGTGGGTCGTAGAGGGGTTTAGTCGCGCCACCGGATATTTGCCTCAGGGGTGGTCTGTGCAACTGGTGACGTTTGCTGGCGGCGTACCTGCTGTGCAGCACCTGGTTTTGGACGATCAGCAGCAGGTTTCTATTGATGTAGATGGGGCAGAAAGCGGGGGAAAACGGCCGATTCTCATCATCGCCGCCCTGGCACCCTTAACGCTGGAACAGGGTGTTTATCAGGTTACGATCAATGAATAAGTGGCTATGCCGTATGGTGTAAAAGTTTGATACCCTCTCACACCTTCGACTCATCAATCCGCACGCCTTCCCAATGGCAATTGACACAGTGGTAGTTGCGGGCGGGAATGGCAAATGTATTGAGGAAATGAGCCAGCCGGGTGCGGTGAACCCGCCTTAAATCCGTAGATTGGCAGCGAGGGCAGGCGCGATCCCACCATTTTGGGGTGTGGATAATACGCCAATGCACCCGCCAGATGAGGGCAGTTAGAACCAGAAGGGACCAAACGGCCGTTGCAATGAGTAGTCGTGTATGATTGGGTTGATTCCTTACTTGAAAGAACAAAAAGAATGCTAAACCCATTGCCAACACAATAAGTCCCTCTGGTAACAAGGTATGTAACCAATCACGTTTTGTGGTGCGGTGTTTACGACGATGGGAACGGAGTCCTTCAACTTCTTCAGAAGTTTCTTTTTTGGGATCCAAATCGTCAATCATACTCATAACAATACACCTTTTCCCTCCAACCTCGAACGACTCTTTTATTAAGTAATAACACCAATTCTAACAATATCCCGGCCGGGTGTCATTAAAAAAGCGTGAAGCATTAGAAAACTTTGGCAGATTCAGCTGGCCTGTCTCCTGCCAGCTGTTACCACAATGAGGCCCGCAATAACGGCCGTTCCCCCCACAAACCCTTGCATTGTCGGCCACTCACCAAACAAAACCAACGACCACAAAATGGCAATGGCCGGGCTGAGGGTGAATAAAATGGTGTGAAAACTCATTTGCAAACGGCGCAAAGCCAGGTAATACAACACCCGACTAATCACCACATCTACTGTACCAGCCAACACAATGTAAGGCCAAACGGTTAAACTGGGCCAGACCAGTTGTTGGCGAGCAGCAGCCAGGAGGAAAAGAAAACCGGTCGTACTCACCACCCGAAACAGAAAAAAGTTAGCAAAATCCATCTGTCCGCCGTGCCGTTTGACAATGGCAGCGTGTAGGGCATATAAAAAGGAAGAGGTTAACACCAGGGTAGAACCAATCCACAAGTTTTGGCTTTCTCCTGATTGATAACTGATCACGGATGCCCCCACGATTGCCAACAAAGCCCCCAGTTTTTCCATCTGGTTTAGATGTTCACGCAGCCAGAAGAGGCTAAAAGCCAGGGCAAAAACAGTGGTGGTTTGGCTGAGGAGGGAGGCGGTGCCGGGGTCTATGTAGGCAACGGCCGTATAGTTAAGAGCCGTCGAAACAGCTACCAAAAAGCCAATGGTCAAAAAAAAGCGGGCGTGTTGGCGGAAAACGGCCGTTTGAATACGACGGCTCACAACCATAAACAGCGTAATTTCCACCGCCGCCGTACCCAACACAAACATAGCCCCGGCCGTTGGAGGCAAATAAGGTTCCAGCAGCCGGGCAAAAACAAAATGCAGGCTATCCACCAGCAACAACACAACCACCAACAACGGGGCATTCCCGGT
>CAZPEJ010000603.1:0-3563 GCA_964585465.1 uncultured Ardenticatenaceae bacterium | reverse complement strand
CAAACACACCTGCTCCGGTGAAGCTAAATAACATGGGCAGGATGAGGTTGTAGGCGATGGCGGGCATGACTCCCAACAGTTTGGTCAGGGCACCGACATAGACAAACCCGTAGTAGTAGTAGTTGATGTACCCGCCAGCATACCAGGGGTCGTAGGGGGGAAAGGTGGTGCTTTTGAGGACGGCCGTAAAATAGCTCAAGTCCATCGGTTTTTCCCCACCCCAAATGACATCCCACACGTCGGGGTTGCCCAGGCGAATCACCAACCCGATGAGATAAAGAGCTAATACCATCAGTTCGGCGGTAAAAATATACGTCCGGTGTTGTTGCACGAAGTCCCCAATCTCTGCCCGTCGGCGCGAGAGAACAAATCCACTAACGGCCGTCATCAACAATAGGCCTAAAAACAAGGTGCCCCGGCTGTGTGGCAACAAGTTCAGGCTGGCGGTGATCCAGGCAAAGTAGGAGATGAGCAGCAGGGCCAGGATTCGTGCCAGCACATACCCCCGGTCTGGCAGGCCACGCAAGGCCACGAAGGTGAGGGGGAAGGCCAGCCAGCCCAACAAAACGGTTGCCAGCCACCAGATAACGGCCGTTAACGCCGGATAACGTGTTAACAAACCATCGGGGTTGAAGAGGTCGTTAAAGGTGCCACCTGCCTGTTGTCGCTGCCAGGCCGCTTCTGACAACATCAAGCCGTTGGGGGATTGAGTCGCCTGCCCCGGATTCATCACAATAACATGGCTCAAATCCGCCTGATTTAACACGGTTAACGCTTTTTCGCGGCTATAATCGGCCGTTTTGGCAAAAATCCACACCGGCGGATGGTCATACACACTAAACGCCTCTTCCGCAGCCAGATCGCCCGGTGGTGGCCACCCCACAGTTGGCAACTCGTTCCAACCAATTTGCCCGGTGGTGTCGCTAATGGTCAGCGGGCCAATGCGTAAATCGGCGTGGAATTGTGCCACCAGTTGAAACCCCAGTTCCCCGTTAAACAACCCTTCGTAATACTTCAACATCATGGGGTAGGTCAGGGGAATACGTGGCACCGACCAGATGGCGCGCTGGCTGCTAATCATGATGTAATCCGCTTCATCCAGCCATTGAACCACCTCTAGTTTTTTCTCTTCGCTGTCTGGGTGGGTGACAGGGCGTTGGCCGCCTGTGACTTCGGTGTAATAAGCACCATAAGCCAGGCGGCCCTGGGTGCTGACGGGTAACAGGTCGTCCCAGTGTTCGTTGACCAACAGGCTGGTGCCAGCCCGAACGGTGCCGCCCGTTCCCAGTTCCACCACAATCTGGTTGAGGCTGTTGGCCTGTAGGGTGGTGTGGGGCAATTCGACGGTGGCACTGGTGCGTTGGGAATTGAGGTTAAGGGATAGCTCCTGGGCGCGGGTGTCGCCAGTGTTGCCAATACGCACCAGCAATGTTTCGTTATCTTCCAGGGTGCTGTCTCCGTCGCTGAGGTAGTTAAAACGAACGGCCGTTGCCATGCCTTCCTCTGGCATGACAAAGTTCAGGGTTAATGGGGCACCCGCTGGCAAAAATTCATACCCTTTCAGGGGCAGGTTGAGGGTTTTGCTCTCGCCGTTGACTTCATAGAGCAGGGTAGCTCCGCTGGGAATGTGGTCAAAAATCCAATCGGAGGCTGCCACGCGGGTGACTGGGTTTTGGTAAATCTGCACAAAAGTGTTGGCCCATAATAAACTGGGAATGAGGACAACGGCCGTTGCCAGACCCGCGATGAAGGAACGAGGGGTGAGGAGCGAGGATCGCAGGGTGGCGGATGTATCGCGTCTGGCCCATTGCCACACTTGCCAGATGGCCCACGCCGCCAACAGCAGCAGGGTGGGGTAGACGGGCAACAGGTAACGAATGGATTTGACCCATCGGGTGGCCATAAACAGGAAGTAAGCCCCGCTCCACACGACTGGAATGGCGTGAAGCACCCAATCCGGCCGGGCGCGAATAATACGCCACAACGCCCAGAAAAAACCAACCCAGGCGGCGATGCCAGCGGTGACCCCCATGCCATATAACACCATATTGGTGAGAGGAAAGAGCAGGGGGGCGCGGTCTGTCCATTGGGTGGCGGGCGGGAAGGAGGCTTCGGGGGCTTGCAGCCGTTGAATTTCGTCCATATTTGCCAGCCATTGGGGGTTCAAACCGACAACGGAGCGAAGCAACAGGCTCAGGCTGCCTGGCTCTTGCCCGGTTTCTGTCAACGCGGTCTGGCGCACCAGGGCGGAATCGGTGAAGGCGTAGGGTTGTGCCAGGCGAAAGGTGAGGATGGAAAGAACGGCGGCTAACAATACTCCCCCGATCACACGTTGCAATTCGGTTGTGCCTGCATCGCTGCTCACCAATGTTTCCCAAGTGTAACCACGTCGTACCAACCAGATAACGGCCGATACGTTAATGATAGCTGCCAGTGGGGCGATGTTGACCCGGGAAGCGACTGCCAACCCCAGGAACAGGCCAAACAACCCCCACCATCGGAACTGCCAAATGGGTTTTTCTTCGCCCAGCCCGGCAGCCCGAACGGCCGTATAGAGGGTGATGGTGGTTAGGGCGGCGGCCCAGTTGTCCATGGTGTAAAAATGGGATTGTTGGATGGGCATAACGGCCGTTGCCAGCAAAAATGCCGCTAATATCCCCACCCGCCAATCATACAATCGCCGCCCCATGAAAAAGATAAAAAGGACAGATAACAAATCTACCAACGCGGAGAGAAACCGCCCCACCAGATGTATCCCGTCGTACCCGGCAAAGTTGGTGCGGCAGGTTTCTGTCGCCGCGGCTTCGGGTGTGACAAAAAGGGCACAAAAGGCGTTAGCTGCTTCCGCGACATACCGTGTGATGGTCATGGGGAAGTTGCCATAAACGTAAAAGTTTTTGCCCACGTTGTAGGGGTTCAGAGGAGAAACAGAGGTTTTTAAGTATTCCAGGGGATTATAGGTGGGGCGTAGCAGGCTGGTGGTGTCGGTGAGGAAACGTTCGTCGGGGTGCAGGTGGAAGTTGCCATCCCAGTTTAACCCTGTGAAACGAAAGTAGGCGGCCAGAAGCAGTACCAGTAGAAAAAGGAGTAATGAGAGGGATTCCCAGGAAAACGGCCGTTTTTCGGCCGTTGGTTCTTGTGTCGCAACAGGTGGTATTTCAGACATACAGTAATCGTGAAAATGACAGAATTGTTCGTTGTTTATACACGGAAATCATGACAAAGTTCTTACTGATTCATGAGTCCAGTGTAAACCAAAGCAGTAATTCTAGCGAGGTCGCCCTGTTTCGCCGAATTTGCCTTTGGGATAAATTCACACAGAGCCACCGAGAAAATAAAACCCCGACACGTTTGCCCTTCTACGCCAGAAACAACTATTTCCGTAGTAACGCACTGCAAAGGCGCAAAGGGCGCAAAGAAACGGGAAGCCCTTTGTGTTCTTTGCATCCTTTGCGGTTAAATCCCAGAGAGGCTGAACAGTTACTTTCCGTAAACGGTAAAAATCAGCAGCAATTCTCATTTTACCGCTTTAGCCTGGGGTTCAATAGGGCGAGGCGGTTGGG
>CAZPEJ010000602.1:0-3569 GCA_964585465.1 uncultured Ardenticatenaceae bacterium | reverse complement strand
TCCACTGAGTACTGTTCACTCTTCCATCTTCCGCTGTGCCAGGCGGTATGCCTGCCGGGCCGCAGCGCGTTGGTTGCGGGTAATTTCTTCTTCGGTTTCGCAAATCAGCGGTGGCACAGGGGTTGGACGGCCGTTTACATCCAACGCCACATACACAAAATAGGCGGTATTCGTGTGGGTAACTTCCCCGGTTAACACATTTTCGGCCGTCACCACCACCCGTGTTTCCATCGAAGTGCGTCCTGTCCAGGTGATTTCGGCCGTTACAGTGACCAGGTTGCCGATGTGAACAGGTGAATGAAAGGTCATTGAATCTACTGTGATGGTAACGGCCGGGCGGCGGGCATATTTACACGCCGCCATACCACCTGCTTCATCACACAGTTTCATAATCAGGCCGCCATGCACATTCCCCAGCGTATTGGCCTGAGTCGGCCCCATCAGTTGGGTTAACGTAATGCGGGAGTCTTGCGGGCGTTTTCCTTCCATAAAAAAGGTTTAAGGTTTAAGGTTGGTTTGAACTTGCAACCTGAAACCTGCAACTTGAAACTTCTTTTAATCCATATCCGGCCGGGTTTCGGAGACGTAAATCAACCGATCCGGGTACTCTTCAAACATATCAATCAGGTTATGTGACAAGGCAGCCAAAAGGGGGGCCATGGGGACCGAGGCGGGGATTTTCGGCCGTTCTGGGGCGGGTGGGGGTTGTAAATGGGGTTTGTTGCGCGGGTTGGAGCGTGTTCGCAACAGGCGTTTATCATCACTAAAAAAGCCGAGGTACAACCCACCCGGATCATACACCTCGCGCCCTTGCACAAATCCCAACCATTCACCGTCTAAATTAAAAAGGTGGCCTTTGTGATAAACCGCCACCCACTCCCCATCGCTACGATAAATTGGTACCATCTCCTTCCTCAATTGGCTATCAGGTGTCAGCTATCAGTCATCAGCTATCAGCCGTCAGCTATCCGGTGTCAGCTATCAGTTGTGCAGGTGAATGATAACCGCTATTACAACCACACTTCGTCCCATCGTTTTTCTAACACAATGTCCATTAATTCCTCGTCGTGAGAAAGTCGCAAGTTGGCACAGGTAACGGCCGTTTGCAAAATATCCTCATCATACGGCCGTTGCCCCATCTTCTCCATCTGCTTTTTCATCACATCCACTGTCACACTCACCCGGCGGCCCTGGAATCGTCTGTTTTTCCAAACAGCTACCAAAATATCCGCCAGGCGAATCACCAATTCTTCCAGCTGTTTTTCCCCCAACTGCCCCCGAATCCGGGGATTGTCACGAAAGTATAACAGGAGGTCATTCGCCATTTCATAACGAAATACTGTTTCACCCGTTTTACCAGGAAAACCTTCCAAAAACCTGGTTTCTTGAATAGGGTAATCTTCGTCTTCATCCTCATCCTCATCGTTATCCTCCCAGGGCGAACCAGGGAGACGGAAAGACAAAATACGCCACTCCACAAACCCAATAACGGCCGTTCCCAGCAATACCAACAAAGAAGCCTCAAACAGAGTAAAAGGCGACAACCGGGTCAGCACCCAACCCCACCCCACCGACCAGCCCAACAGAACTGCCAGGCCCACCAGCCCAACCAGCAACAACAACAAAACTAGCAGCAATACATTAAAAACCAATCTCACAAACACATCCTCCACAAAAGTAAAGAGCAAGCCTCATTCAGCTTGCTCCTGTAAATTATAACCTCTTTTTAATTCGCGTAAAAACCTGTGTTGACCCGGCCAGCAATTCACAGTTTGGGAATCGCCATCGGTTGAAACTGATAGCTAACAAACCAAAACCTGTTAAAACAGGTTGAAAGTGGCTTTTTGAACGTGTTTTAGCACGTTTTTTGACTAGCCTGGGGTTTGAACCCCAGGCAAAAGCGGTAAAATGAGAATTGTTACCCCGACATGCCCACTTGTTATGCCCCAGGCAACCAGCTATAGGCATATTTCGTGTCTTCCAGTTCCAAAGCCTGGCGGGTGAGGCGTAACGGCCGAAATGTATCCACCATCACCGCCAACTCCTCCGTTTTTTCCTTGCC
This sequence comes from uncultured Ardenticatenaceae bacterium, assembly GCA_964585465.1. GTDB lineage: Bacteria > Chloroflexota > Anaerolineae > Promineifilales > Promineifilaceae > CAZPEJ01. The sequence goes on along the minus strand of CAZPEJ010000602.1, from coordinate 1,507 downwards.
AATCGAACCTTCATACGTGCCAGGGTGCGGCCCATGCGGGATGCCATTGGGGTGAATGGTCAGCGAAGCCCGTTCAATCCCTTTACGCGACATAAAATTGCCTTCTACATAGTACAACACCTCATCCGAATCCACATTCGAGTGGTTATAGGGGGCAGGAATCGCCAGAGGGTGATAGTCGAACAAACGCGGCACAAAGGAACAAAGCACATACCCCGGCCCATCAAAGGTCTGGTGAACCGGCGGCGGCTGATGCACCCGGCCGGTAATGGGTTCAAAATCCTCGATGTTAAAAGCAAACGGCCACAAATGCCCATCCCACCCCACCACATCCAACGGGTGATGGTCATAGACAAAACGGGTAATTGTATCCCGCGCCTTCACTCGCACTTCAAACTCCCCAGGTTCGTTATACGTCACCAACTCATCTGGCGGGCGAATGTCTCGTTCGCAATAGGGGGAATGCTCTAAAAATTGGCCGTAGTTGTTGATGTAGCGGTGTGGTGGGGTGACATGCCCAAACGATTCCACCACCAACATGCGCTGTGCCACACCACTATCCGGCAGCAGCCGCCACATCACCCCGGTGGGAACAACCAGGTAATCCCCTGGGCGATAACGCAACAGACCATACTGGCTTTCCAACGTGCCTGTGCCTTCGTGAATGAACAGTACATCATCCCCATGAGCAAATTTGTACCAGTAGTTCATAGCCTCGGTGGGGCGAGCCACATACAACACTACCTCGTTATTGCCCATGAGGGGGAAACGGCCGTTAATGGCATCACCACCAGCGGGAATATCGGCCGATTTTAAGTGGCGCGGTTTTAACGTCTGGTCAGGAGCATACTCCAAACACGTTGGCACCACCGTCTCCACCCGCCGAATCGCCGTCGGCGGGTAAATGTGATACAGAATGGATTGAATCCCCGCAAACCCATGAATTCCCATCACCTCTTCATGATACAACCCCCCACTCGCCTGCCGAAACTGCACATGCCGCTTATGCGGGATATTGCCAAGTTTATAATAGTAAGTCATTGTTATCTCCTTGAATGGAACGCGGATTACGCGGATTTAACGGATTGACGCGGATAGAAGAAAGCATGAAAATCATCTACGGGGTTTTTTACGGGTATTAAGAAAAACCCGGCGAACGAATTGGGGTTCAGGGCCAAAATTTATCAAAAGCCCCACTTCAATATCAGTTGCTTTTAGGTAATTCAAAATTTGTGCTTTATGTCCATCCGATAGACTTTCGGCCGCTTTCAGCTCCACAATCACTTTACCGTCTACTACAACATCTGCAAAGTACTCACCAACCAATACGCCATCATAATAAACGTTTATCGGCAACTGGGATTGAGCGGAAAGACCACGTTTGGTCAGCTCATAGATCAAAGCATTCTCATACACTCTTTCCAGAAACCCATACCCCAGCTCATTATAGACCACATAAAAAGCTTCAATTATTATTTGCGTTGTTTCATGGTGCAGTAACTTTTCT
>CAZPEJ010000601.1:0-3586 GCA_964585465.1 uncultured Ardenticatenaceae bacterium | reverse complement strand
AATCTCTAATCCCTAATCTCCAATCTCACAATAAAAATGTCAGTTTATGAAGGAGTCATCTAGGAAACGGCCGTTTCCCCTTCCCATGCCCGCTGAATCGCATCGGCAGTGCTGGTAAAGGCAATCTCTGGCAGGTTGTCCAGGCTAAAAAAAGCAGCTCTGTCGGCATCATCCCCCGGCCGCAACACACCACCGAGCAGTTGGGCACGATAGAGAATAAAAATAGAAGCTCCGCCCTGGCCGGGTGGGTTGTAATAGACATCTACCAATCCGGTAACGGCGACCTGTAATCCTGTTTCTTCCAGGGTTTCCCGAACGGCCGTTTCTTTTGGGTCTTCTCCCTGGTCTAAAAAACCAGCCGGAAGGCTCCACTTTCCCTGTTCCGGCCTCATGACTCGCCGCACCAACAAAATCTGCCCCGCCTGCACCAACAACACCCCCACCCCCACTTTCGGGTCAGGAAAATGAACATACCCACAAGCCGGGCAGGCACGGCGCGATTTCCCCCCCATTAAACGGGTCATTAATGGGGTAGCACAATAGGGACAATAAAGCAGGTCGCCAGAGGGAGTACTCATCATTAAAGTTTATCGGAAATAAGGTTTCTCGCGCAGGGGCGCAGGGGCGCGGAGGGAAAAAGGAAGAATCCGTATTTATCCGTGCCATCCGTGGTTAAATCCCATAAAGGCTGAACAGTTACAAAAAATCCCGGATAAGTATTATCTGACCCGCCGACGAACGTACAAAGTGATAAACAACAAAATAACCCAGGTGACAAATAAAAAGGCGGGCCAAAACCAGTCGCTATTGGCTGCATAAAATGATGTCGCAGGTTGAGTCGTTGCCGGGGGGCCTGCGGTGGTGCTGTCGGCAATTCCTGGGGGAGAAGCAGGCTCCTCGGTGCTGTTTCGTAAGCTGGTATCTGTGGTGGGGGTGGCTTCTGGCCGGGGCAACACCGAGATAGTAGCAGTAGCAGCCACGATAACGGGTGCTTGCACAGTTGGTACAACCGTACCAACTGGTGGAACAAAGACCGTTGCCTCTGCCACGCTGGTCATCAATACCTCTGTAGCAACTGCCTCAACCATCGTATCCTGGGCGGAAACGGCCGTTACTCCTTCTCCATCTGCCACACTTTCCTCTGCTACATCCTCAGCCGGTTCTGCGGCAGGTTGTTCGGCAGCTTCCTCTGTCGGTATTAGAACTATCTCTCCTTCAGTCACTTCAGTAACCGGCTCACTGGGAGTTATCGAATTGGCTGGCTCTGCCGGGGCCGATTCGGCCACCCCCTGTTGCTCCTCTGCGGTGCTAAACGTAGCCGAAAGTGAAACCCTGTTGCTAAAACTGCTTAGAGCCAAAATAATTATCAATACAATCGCATTCAGAACAGTTGCCGCCCGCAAAACAGGGTACAACTGCAAAAGGGGTTGGGGCTGGGGCCGACCATACAAGGCCGGGTCAAGGGTAAAGTTACGCGGCACACGGCGACGTGGCAAAACCTGTAGCCGGGTTTTTATCTGACGTTCTGCTTCTAATTGCGCCTGCAATGCCGGATTTTGGGCCAATTCTTGCTCAAACCGTTGCCGGTCACGGGGCGCAAGGGCATTATCCAGGTAAGCTGTGATGGCTTCCCGTTGCCGTTCATCGGCCGTTTTGCGGAGATTGCGTAAAAAGTCGAACATGGTCGTTTTTAATACCCAGATAGCTTATGCCTGCGTCGTTGTAACCACCCAGTTTCCCTGGAGAAATGTCAGGTTTCCGGCGCAAATTTGCCCAGACAGCTACAGGTTAAAACATCGTGTATCTTAATCATTACCCACCTTCTAAACGATACCGCACCGGTAAAAGTTCCGCCACCCCCTGCAAACACTCTCTTAACTTGCTGCGGGCGCGGTTGAGGCGGGATTTCACCGTGCCCAGTGAAGTAGACATAATCTGAGAGATTTCGTTGTAATCATACCCTTCCACATCACACAAAACGGCCGTTATCCGTTGATCCTCTGGCAAGTTTTTCAGGCACCGTTCAATGGCACGTATCAATTCCAGCCGTTGCTGTTGCCCCTCCGGCCCCATCTGGGGATCGCGCAGGAAAACAAACGATTCATTTTCATCACTCAACTCATCCAGGGAAGAAGACGGCCGTCTCTTTCGGCGACGCAGCTCGTCATAACACGCATTGGTAACAATCCGCAGCAACCACGCCTTCAAGCTACCATCACGAAACAGATTTAACGATTTATACGCGGAAATAAAGGTTTCCTGGGTCACATCTGCGGCCGCATCCCCATCTCCCATGATACGATAAGCCACGTTATACACCACCTCCTGGTGTGCCAATACCAGACGGTTAAACGCCGCTACATCCCCTTTTTTGGCTTGTAGAATCAGCCCTGCTTCATCCATGGTTCGTACTCAATCAAGTCGGCCGTCATCAACGATTTACTGCCCACTGCTCACTTGTTCACCGCTCACGTTGACAGATTAACAACCTTGTTTTATACTTCCGCCTACATTGCCGAAGTGGCGGAACAGGCAGACGCGCACGACTCAAAATCGTGTTCCGTGAGGAGTGTGGGTTCGATTCCCACCTTCGGCATTGAAGGATTATAAGCCCCGCCGAAAGGCTGGGCAAACAGGAAGTCAGCCACCAATCGGTGGCGTTTTTATTTATCCCATGCGTAGCGGGTTACGGTTTATTGGTTTCATTACCATCGGCTTGATTATTGGAGCCGGGTTAGGGCTTTACCTGGGTTGGGTGGCCTGGCCGACTGAGTTTACAGATGCCAATCCCACTGTGTTGGAAGAAAATTACCGTCGTGACTACCTGGTGATGGTTGCGACCGCCTACCAATTAGACAACGACCTGCCCACCGCCCAACGGCGTGTCAATAGCCTGGGGGAAGAAAGCCACACATTTCTCGTCAACACCATTATTGATTTAATTTTGCAGCAGGGGGACGAACCCACTATCCGCCAACTGGTTCGGCTGGCGGCCGATTTGGGCCTCTCCTCTCCCGCCATGCAACCTTACCTGCCATGAGCCGCAGACCACAACGGCCGATTCCACTTTCCCCCGAAGCAGAGTCACCCCACCGGGTGTCAGCAGCAGGGTTGTTGTTATTGGGGCTGGTAATTGGCCTGGTCGGGGCTTTGTATTATGCCTGGATCATCAGTCCGGTGGTGTATACCGATGCCAGTCCGGCCCGGTTTAGCCAGTTTTACAAGGAGGAGTACATTTTCCTGGTCAGCCAGAGTTATGCCACAGATGGGGATTGGGCACGAGCAGAGGAACGGTTGTTGCTGCTCAATGACCCCCACTTGAACCAGACAGTTGCCACCCTGTTGGAACGTTATTTGCGGGAGCAGAAAACGGCCGATTCCATCCGTAACCTGGCAAATCTGGCACAACAGCTGGGCATTGAAGGGCCAGTGATGTCCTTATTCGCACCTACCCCAATAACGGCCGTTTCTCCCACCCCATCCCCCACACCCAACCTGCTCCCCACCGCCACCCCCACCCTCACCCGCCCACCAACCCAAACACCATTACCCACCGCCACCCCCCTGCCCACCGACGAACCCACCG
>CAZPEJ010000600.1:0-3589 GCA_964585465.1 uncultured Ardenticatenaceae bacterium | reverse complement strand
AATGGTTACGGCATCGGATGAAAAGCGGATAAACGGATAATACTCGACTTCCCATCCGTTTATCCGTTTCTATCCGCTGCTTGTAGCGGATGAAAATAACATTTGTCAGTCAACCAGGGGTAACGGTATAAGAGGGAAATTGCAAAAATCCGTGTTAATCCGCGCCATCCGTCTTATCTGTGGTTAATCCCCGCCTGCTAACTCCCGACGCACCTGCTCATCTGTTTCGTCGGCCAGGGCCTGGGCAACGGCCGTTTTTGCCACTGCTCCACCAATACGGTGTAAGGCCCAGGCTGCATGGCCGCGCACCAGGGGGTCTGGGTCGGCAAGCAGGGGCGATAGGGCGGAAACGGCCGTATGGCTGCCCCAATTCCCGGCGGCTACACACGCATTACGCACCAGCCGCTCTCGTTTGATGCGCTGGATGGGGCTGTGGGCAAACCGGTGTTGGAACTGGTTTTCTGTTAAGGTGAGCAATTCCAACAAGGGGGGGGCAGCTACTTGCGATAACCAGTCGGAATCGGCCGTTTCATTGGGGTGAGCAAAACGGTTAAAGGGGCACACCACCTGGCACACGTCGCAACCATACACCCAATTACCCATGAACGGCCGTAATTCTGCCGGAATCCACCCTTTTAACTCAATAGTCAAATAAGAAATACATCGCCGTGCATCCAGGACATAAGGTTGGGGAAAGGCTTGCGTTGGGCAGGCATCCAGGCAGCGATGGCAAGTGCCGCAGGAGATGGAGGCGGTGCGAGGCGTGAGCGGTGTCGGAGGGATGGGCCAGGTGGTTAAAATCTCGCCCAGGAAGAAGTAAGAGCCTCGGCGCGGGTGGATGAGCATACTGTTTTTGCCGGTGAAACCAAGAACGGCCGATTCTCCATGATCCCGTTCCAAAATAGCTCCTGTGTCCACATATACCCGGCTATTCACCTGTCGCCCCAGCCAATCGGCCAGCTCTTGCAAACGGGGAGTCATCACCGCATGGTAATCTATTCCCCAGGCATAGTTGGAGATGCGTCCCCGGCCGGGGTCATGAACCGTTTGGGGAGGTGACACAAGGGCATAATCTACTGCCACACAGATGATTGTTTGCACCCCAGGCAATATCAATTCTAAATTTTGTCGCCGCGCCACTCGATCCGGCCGGGCCAGATACCCCATCTCCCCATGTTGTTGTGCCTCAATCCAACACAAATAAGCCGCTAGCCGTTTACCCGGCGCGGCCGGAATCACCCCCACCCGGCTAAAACCCAGGCTGTGTGCTTTTTCTTCCAGCTGAGACATGATAGGCATCATCACACGTTCCCCAATCTCCTTCATACTACCCGTCTGTTATCACCCCAATTGTGACCTGACCACTGCGTAAAATCAACGATTTGCAAAGAGCAAGTTGCGTGATAACATGGCCGTTAAAGAGGTGGTTATGTAGAAACGGCCGAAATCCCCTCAAAACCGTCTATGCTTTTTCTGACTAGCTGGCCCCCCCTGGATACAATAGATGCGCCACTTTCCCCGTTGAATGCTATCTGGTTTGGCACCCCAACCCAACCCATGCTCCTACCCAGCTCATCAAGAAAATCTCAACTCAGAAAAATACCACCTGATTCGTGAAGCCATGCTCGCGGCACTACCCGACTGGAACAGCCACGAAAGTGTGGATTTTGCCGAGTTAGAAAGCCGGGTGCATACTTACTTAAAAAACAAGGAGGTACCAATGTCACTATTCCCCAAACCCGGCTCCGTGCGTTGGTACACCAAAGCTGTGCAACTTGACCTGGAGGCAAAAGGGGAAATCGAACGCCTGCCCCATCACTCCCCCATTCGCCTTCGCAAAGGAAACGTGTGAACAAACATTTGATAGATATTGCCAATTCCAGACTGGTTTCCCAGCAAATCGGCGCAACAAACCTGAAGATAACCCAAGATGTTGTGGGCTGGATGGGGGCTATGCAGGCTCAGGATTATACGATGGCAAAGTGGGCTATTGGTGTTCGGCTGCCTGGGGCAACAGAAGAAACGGTGGAGGCGGCCTTTAACGATGGGCAAATTCTCCGTACACACCTGTTGCGACCAACGTGGCACTTTGTCGCGGCTGTTGACCTTTACTGGATGCTTCATTTGACGGCTCCACAAATCAAGGTTCTCCTTAAATCGCGGCATGAACAGTTGGGGCTGTCCCCGGCCGTTTTGGCAAAGAGCAACCGTATCCTTGAAAACGGGCTGGTTGGCGGCAAACATCTTACCCGTGAGGAGATAACGGCCGAATTTCACCACGCTCACATTGCCACCGATGAAAACCGCCTGTCCCACCTGCTGATGGTTGCCGAATTGGAAGGCATTGTCTGTAGCGGGGCCATAAAAAATGGTAAACAAACCTATGCCCTGCTAGAAGAAAGAGTCACAAAAACACCCCCCTTAAACGTGGAAGAGGCTTCCGGCAAACTGGCCGCGCGATACTTCACCAGTCATGGCCCGGCCACCTTACAAGATTTTGTCTGGTGGTCAGGTTTATCTATCCGTCAAGCCAAACAGGCCCTGGAAATGGTAAAACCCCAACTCACTGCGGAAACCATCCAGTCACAAACTTATTGGTTTACCCACCTGCCCGCCACACCCCAGGCTGACCCTGAAGCGGTTCACCTGCTGCCAGCTTATGACGAGTTTCTAATTAGCTACAAAGACCGAAGCGCAACCATCACCCTAGAAAATCACAAAAAAACAGTTTCCAACAATGGCATTTTTAGACCTGTTCTGGTTGTGAATGGGCAAGTAGCTGGCATCTGGCAGCGAACCAGCAAAAAAGAGAACGTTGTATTGCAAATCACCCCTTTCCGGCCACTCAGCGAAGGGGTGAAAAACAACATTGAGGCGGCGGCGGGTCAATACGGCCGTTTCCTCAACAAACCCATAAAAATCAGCTACCACCCCAGCGAAACGGCCGTTACCCCCTGATCCGAAAGGTAGTCAAATTCAATCCCCCCAAACAAATGCTTAAAATCCCGATTTTGTTATAATTTTCCTCTTTGGTACGATAAACTGATGGCGATGTTCCATTGACAGCCATACGGGTTAAACAGTGTGAACCTGGGCCTCTGTAACACGACAGTAAATTATCAACACCATGAACACAAATTTGAGGAAAAATTATTCATGAGTGGAAAATTGAGCTTTCAAGACATCATTTTGCGCTTGTTAGAGTATTGGAAAGAACGGGGCTGCCTGGTGCAACAACCCCACAATGTACAAATAGGCGCAGGAACGATGAATCCAGCAACGGCTTTACGTGTCTTAGGCCCGGAACCCTGGAATGTAGTTTATGTAGAACCTAGCATTCGGCCCGACGACGGCCGTTTTGGCGACAACCCCAATCGGATGCAAATGCACCACCAGTTGCAGGTCATCCTCAAACCCGACCCCGGCAACCCACAAGAGCTATATCTCAAAAGCCTGGAAGCCATTGGCATCAACCCCCGCCACCATGACATCCGCTTTGTTGAAGATAATTGGGAAAGCCCGGCGTTGGGAGCCTGGGGGCTGGGCTGGGAAGTGTGGCTGGATGGGCAAGAAATCACCCAGTTCACCT
>CAZPEJ010000599.1:0-3599 GCA_964585465.1 uncultured Ardenticatenaceae bacterium | reverse complement strand
CGCATCACGTTTTATGGCTTGTCAACCCCCTGAGTTCCCAAAGAGCCGAATTGTGTTTTCTGTGTTCTATGGTAATGAATGGAGTAATTAGATGAGAAAAATGTGCATTTACCTGGTTGTTTTATGGATGTTGGTGGCGTGTGGTGGGGAAGCGGAAACGGCCGTTTCTCCCGCCACCGAGATTGATCTGGCAACTTTGCCGGTGAATGTGGATGTACAAACCGTTGCCAGCTTGCAAGGGCAAGAAGGTGTGTTGCTGTTGGATGTGCGAGAGCAGTGGGAGTATGATGAAGGGCACATTCCCAACATCACCCTTATTCCCATGGGTGACATCGCCAACCGCCTGGCAGAGATTCCTACAGACAAAACAGTCATCGTTACCTGTCGCAGTGGCAACCGCAGCGGCCAGGTGACGGAGTTTCTGCGGCAGCAGGGGTTTGAGAATGTGCATAATATGGAAGGGGGGATATTAGCCTGGCAAGAAGCTGGTTTTTCAGTGGAAAAGTAAATCTGGAGGTTAGAGATTAGGGATTGGAGATTGATCCATCTCTAATCTCTGCTCCACTGCAAAGTTCAGGCTCTTGAGGTATCAGGTGTAACAAAATTGAGGCCAAATAGTTTGACCTCGTGGCTTTCTGGGGATAACCTGACCATTTTTTCATAGACAAACCCCAACGTTTCTAACAGATGGATGGAACGGCCGTTATCCGCATTCACAATTGCCACCAACCGTTGCAACCCTAATTGTTGACTGGCATGGGATACAACGGCCGTTGCACACTCCCTGGCATATCCCTGACCGGTAAACTGTGGCAAAAAAGCATACCCAATATCCACATCTGCCAACGCCTCCCGCTTCAACAGCCCACACATACCTGCTGCCTCCCCTGTGGCGGCAATTTCAACCAGCCACAAACCAAAACCAAACCGTTCATAACTGGCAACCGGCCCTTGCAAGATGTAATTTTTAGCATCTTCCAACGTGCGAACGCCCCTATCGGCGATATTTTTGATAAACGAAGGTTCGTTGAGCAGCCTCAGGATAAATTCAGCATCCGTGACAGCCAACTGGCGTAACCGCGTGCGTTCTGTGACCAACATAAACATAGTGCCTAAAATATGCCCGCATTTACCACAACAACCCAAAAGGAAATAAAAGGCCAGGCATTAAGGTGGGTGTGGCTGTTGGGGGACAGGATAAACCCCCGTAATCCATGTGCAGCCCACACCCAACCACATAATCGGCAATGAGCCACAGCCCAAAACAGCCGACGGAAAAGAGCAAAATAGCTATGGCAATACTCAGCAACAGGCAGGTATAGCTGCAACCATACTGGGTGCTGGGCATGGTGATCACTTTGCTGCGTTGGCCGGGGGATTGAACTGTCACCACCCGTGCGTCTCCAGGAGGGGGTTGGCTGGACGGGGTGGGTGGAACGGCCGTTTCCGGTTCCACTTCTCCCCGGCCATTACACCCCAGAGCTGAACAGCGATTTTGATTCGCTTGCCAGCATTGCACATGGTGGCGCGCCTCATCCATCGGGCACACCACCACCTCGTCACCAGGGGCAAAAGGTTGTTTGCATAAAGCGCAGGCTTCTTCTAAAAATGGGGAAGGGGGAGGAACACGGATGAGCCGAACCATAGGGATTTAGTTACCCTATACGAATCTGGTTTAACAACCATTGGAAGAAACGGCGTAACAGGCTGCCGGGGCGGCGCAACTCTTCAACCTCACGTTTTTGTTGCTCTTTTAACCGTTTGGTTTGATTGCTGACGGCTCCATTGGGGGTAGATTTGATGTCTGTGTATTTAATGGTCAATATCGGCCGTTCATCTAACCCGTGAACTTTGTATTTATCGTGCCCGCAGCCCAGAATGGCACATTTGCCGCCCCCCTGTTGCCAGCAGGCGCGGTGATAGAGCGTGCCACACTTGGCACAAATGACCGGTATTAAGGCCTCTACCCCGGTATTGGCTTCCACAGCACTGGCACAAATGGGGCAATTCAGGCTCAAACTATTCGCTTCGCTAATATCATCGGTCGTAATTTGAATGAAAGGTAATTCTTGTTCGTCCATTTTATTTGTGAAACGTGAGGTAATTTGTCACGTTTCACGCACATCGTATCGTAAATCTTAACTTGTTAAACGTCAATCACCAAGAGCCAATCGTCCAGTTCGGCCACTCAAACTCAACCGGGTTTACCTGGGTTTTGCGCCGATCCCAGCAGAAAAAACCACTTTTCCGTGCCTGGGGGTCTAACACATAAGCCACATGCCAGATTTGGGTAAAAAAGTTGTGGTGAATAAATTTGTCCATGCCGGAAAGAAAGATGCCAAACCCTGGGTGGGTGTGATACCAGCCTACCATCACGGCCGTTTCATCGGGGTATCGTTCTAACAAAACATCGTTCATATACCGCCAGCTTTCCGGGGTATAGGTGACGCTGGCCCCCTGCATGATGGTGTGTTTGGCGATGATGCTATCGGTGATGTGAACCAAATAACGGCCGTCAGGCTGTTTTTCGGGGCGCGTCCCCAACATCACCCCCGCCACCTCTCGGTTCATGCTGCTCAGGGCGTGTGCCTGCATATCCCGCAACACCGGCTCATCCAACAAAATGTCCACCGCCGCCCAGGTGGGGTCGCCAGCGTTTTTGCGTTTGCCCGCTACGCGGACCCTTTGCGACGAGATGAAAGGAATAACAATGGGTGTGGGCCCATCTGCTGCCGGAATCTCCGTTGTCTCTGGTTCGGCAGGTGTTTTGGGTTGAGTATCGGCCGTTTCAGTTTCCACGGTCGTCGGTTCGGCCACGCTATCGGCCGTTTCTGCCGCTACGCTGGTTTCATCAGGTTTGTTTGGTTCTGCCAAAACGGCCGTTTCTACTGGGGCGGGGGGAAGTTCGGCCGTTTCTTCTTCCTCCTCCGTTGCCAAAATGGTGATGTTGTCTTCACCGGGTTCACCCGATGGCAAAATTTTGATCTCAACATGTTCGTTTTCAGCCAGCTCTTCCAACTTGATGGTCTGGTACGTTGCCCAGACATCCTGGGCCAGTTGATCCGCAAAAAGCTGTAACTCTGCCAGAGTACAGTCGCCCAATGGTTTTGCCTCACCATGAACCAGCACCTTGTCTGGTGGATGCAAAACAACATGGGCCTCGACTGGTTTTTCCATCCCTGGCAAAGAGAGGGTAATCAGGGCGATATAGGTAGGTTCACTCATAGGATTTATGTTTACGGAATCAGTTCCACTTGAATCACACAAAGATTGCTGTTTGCCAGGCGCACGTTGTTTCGGTCAACGGCCGTTAATTGCACTTCATACACCCCTGGGGCATACGATTCTGTTTCCCAGGTTGCCAGTTCACCAAAATCTACTCGCCGCCGCACCACATCCAGCAAAACCCAGCTGGCTCCACCCGCCGGGCGAATCTCCAACTGGTACCGGTTCGTTTCTGGGTCATTCACACTGCCCAACAAAGAAACGGCCGTTCCAACTGGAATTTGTGACTGATTGACGGGTTGAATCAGGCGCAACTGCGAATCTGGGCAGGCCGCCACATTGTCATCAGCCAGGGTCAGCAGCACCGTTTCCAG
>CAZPEJ010000598.1:0-3600 GCA_964585465.1 uncultured Ardenticatenaceae bacterium | reverse complement strand
GCCCCTCGCCCCTCGTCCTTCGTCCTTCGTCCTTCGTCCTTCGTCCTTCGCCCTTCGTCCTTCGCCCTTCGTCCCTCGTCCCTCTCAAATCCGTGTCCATCCATCCCCTCCGTCCAATCTGTGGTCAAATCCCCCGATCCAAACCGAATGTTATCCGCAATCGTGCCCGGAAACAGGAACGGGTCTTGCGACACGATGCCTGTCTGGCGGCGCAGCGACTGTTGTGTCACCGAGCGCACATCCACTCCATCAATTAACACCGCCCCTTCGCTGACATCATAAAAACGAGCCACCAGGTTCGCCACCGAACTTTTGCCCGCCCCTGTTGGCCCCACCAGAGCCACCGTTTGCCCTGGTTCAATCGTCAAATCTACCCCATGCAACACCTCCGGCGTGTCGGGGCGATAACAAAAGGAGACGTTTTTGAACTCTACCCGCCCGGCAATCGGGGGCATTTCGGCCGCATCGGGGTGGTCAGCCACAGTAGGCTGGGTGTCTAACAGTTTCACCACCTGCTCCCCACCCGCCATTGCCGACTGCAACGTGGTGTAGAGGCGACTTAACTCCTGGATGGGTTGGAAAAAGCGGTTGACATAAGCCAGAAATGCCACCACCACCCCCAATGTCACCGTCCCCTGGCTGACCGCCATGCCACCAAACAACAGCACAATACCTGTAGCCACCATGCCCAAAAACTCAATGGAGGGCAAAAAGACAAAAGAAAGGGACATGGCGTTGACATGTGCGCGACGGTTGGCGCGGTTTAACTCGTCGAACCGTTCCTGGGCAGCTTCTTCCTGGGCAAATGCCTGGATGACGCGCATCCCGGCAATCCCTTCAGCCAGGTCGCCAACGATGGCAGCTACGCTGGAACGGGTTTCGCGGAAGGCGGCTTTGGCGCGGCGGGAGAAAAACCAGGTTGCCAGCAGCATGAGGGGCAAAATGGCAAAGGTGAGCAGGGCCAGGCGGGCATCCATTGAAAGCATGACGACGATGATGCCAGCCAGCACCAGTAAATCCCCCAGCAGGGTGATGATGCCTTGTGAAAGCAGTTCGTTGATGGTGGCTACATCATTCATCACACGGGAGACGGTGACACCAACGATGTGGGTGTCGTGGTAGGCCAGGGGGAGGGCTTGCAGGTGGCGGAACAGGTGGTCGCGCAGGTTTGCCAGCACGCGCTGCCCCACCCAGGAGAGCAGGTAACTCTGAACGGCCGTTGCCACATACAACCCGGCAAATGCCCCACCTGCCCATAAAGCAATCCGCCCCAGCCCGGAGGCATCCCCGGCCACCATGTACTGGTCAATAGCGACTTTAATTAAGTAAGGGGTGAGCAGCGTTAACCCAGAAGCTACCACCATGCAGGCAATCGCAGCAGCCATCTGGCGGCGATACGGCCGTAAATAACCCAACATCCGCACCACCACCTGCCGGTTAAAAAACTGCCCCTTGTCATCCCCCTTGCCCAACTTGTCCAAAACCCCTCGCGGCCCCATGCGAGCGGCGGAGGAACCGATTGAAAAACTCATGTGATGTCCTTTCTAGTACCCAGTGGTCAGTACCCAGTACCCAGTGGTCAGTACCCAGTACCCAGTGGTCAGTATCCAGTACTCAGTGGTCAGTACCCAGTACCCAGTGGTCAGTACCCAGTACCCAGTGATCAGACTGAGTACTGAGTACTGTTTACTGTTTACTGTTTACTGAGTACTCTCTTCCTGCTGCCTCAACTGCCGTTCATAAATCTGGCGGTATTCGGCCGAATCTTGTAACAACGTTTCGTGGGTGCCACGCGCCACAATTTGCCCCTTGTGCAGCAGCAGGATCAGGTCGGCGCGGCGCACGGTGCTGAGGCGGTGCGCGATAACAAAGGTAGTACGGCCGTTCATCAAGGCTACCAACGCCTGCTGAATCAATCGTTCCGTCTGGGTGTCCACGCTGGCAGTGGCATCGTCCAAAATGAGGATGCCGGGGTTGCTCAACAGGGCGCGGGCGATGGCAACACGCTGTTTTTGGCCGCCGGAAAGTGTCACCCCGCGCTCGCCCACGTAGGTATCGTACCCCTGCGAGCAGGCGGTGATGAAGTCGTGCGCCTGGGCAGCCTGAGCGGCGGCGATAATCTCGGCTTCGCTGGCAGCGGGGTGGCCGAAGGCGATATTTTCCCGAATGGTGGTGGCAAACAAGGTGGTCTCTTGCAACACGACCCCAATCTGGCTACGCAGCGACTTCACCGTTACCTGGCGCAAATCGTGACCATCTACCAAAATACGGCCGTTTGTGGGGTCATAAAAGCGGGAAACCAGGTTCATCACCGTAGATTTGCCGGAGCCGGTTGCCCCTAACAAAGCCACCACTTGCCCCGGTTCGGCCGTAAAGGTGATGGTTTGCAGCACCGCCCGCCGCCCCTGGTAAGCAAAGGAGACGTTTTCAAAGGCCACTTGCCCTTGAATTTTGGGCAGGGGTTTGGCATCTGGCGTGTCATGTACATCTGGCACAGCATCCAAAATCTCGAAAATGCGCTCCCCCGAAGCCCCGGCCATAATGATGGCGGGTAGCACCATGCCCAGCGTCCGCACGGGAAGGTTCAACTGGGCCAGGTAGGTGGTGAAGGCGACCAATTCCCCCAGAGTAAGCTGGCCTTGAATGACCTGGCTGCCGCCATACCAGATGATGCCGATGGTGGCCAGGTTGGCGATGAGGTCTAACAGGGGCATGTTGCGCGATTGCAGCCGGGCGGAGGCAGCTGCCCATTGGAACCATTGTTCATTTTGGGCCACAAAACGGCCGATTTCTGCCTGCTCCTGGGCAAAGGCTTTCACCACCCGCGCCCCACGCAGGTTTTGCTCCAACCGGGTTGTCAACACCCCCAACTGGTCTTGCAACACCACCGACAACGGCCGAAACCGCCGGCCAAAGTAGAGGGCGCGGTAGGCCAGCAGGGGGATGGTGGCGATGACCAACAAGGCCAGGGTAGGGTTCATGGTGAGCAGAATAACGGCCGTTCCCACAAACAACACCACCCCATCCACAATCCGAAACGTAGCCCGCCCGGTGAGAAACCGAATACGCTCCACATCCTGAATCGCCCGCGACAGCAATTGCCCCGTCTCAGTGCGGTCGTGGTAAGAGAAAGAGAGGGCGGTAAGTTTGTTTTGAATGGCGTTCCGCAGGTCATAGGCCACACTTTGGGAGGCAATTTCCGCCCACAACTGCTGGAAAAAAGTGAACACCCCCTTCACCAGCGTCAACAGCAGCAGCCCGCCCACCGCCCACCACAAAAAAGAGCTATCACTTTGCCGAATGCCCCGGTCTACAATCTGCCGGATCACCTGGGGAATAACCAGGTTCAGCCCAGCAATCAACAGCATGGTGGCATAGGTGCCAGTCACAAACCGCCCGTAGGGGCGCAAATAACTGTAACACCGGCGCAACACCGCCACTGTACGGCGGTCGCCGGAGGAAACAACGGGAATAGAAATAGGTTCAGAAGCCATGATAAAAGTAGTTCTTTGGGAATTTAGAAGGTTGACAACCAATGAAACGTGAAACGTGACCAAAGAAATTTCACGTTTCACGTTTTACGTTTCACGACAAACCCCA
>CAZPEJ010000597.1:0-3603 GCA_964585465.1 uncultured Ardenticatenaceae bacterium | reverse complement strand
AAGTCGGCCTACGCCGACTAAAAACGGCCGTTTCCAGTCCACGCAGGTGGACTTTACCTCTGTAGCCGCGAATTCTATTCGCCAGGCGCGGCGTATGTAATCACCCTATACTCATCCCACAGTTGCCTCTCCCCACCTCAGCGATATAATCCTAGCAGCCTGTCGGAGAAAGGCAGCATAACACGCGGGTCATGCGGGTGGAACGGATGCACACGGATAAGACCAAAGAAAAAAATCCGCGAAAATCCGTCAAATCTGCGTCATCCACGTTCCATTGCAACTTTTCCGACAAACTAAAGCTAAATATAAACCTTCGGGGCAGGGCGAAATTCCCGATCGGCGGTAATGTTAATCATAAACAAAGCCCGCGAACCGTTAATTGCCTGTACCAGGCAATTTTCTGGCCGATTCAGTGCAATTCTGAGGCCGACAGTTAAAGTCTGGATGGAAGAAGGTCAAAACAAGCAGACACCTTTAGCCTGTCCTTGACTCATGCCCCCACCTTTTTGTGGGGTTTTTGTTGTCAGGCACACGCGTTACCACACCATGTCACACCTGTTTGATAACCGGTGTGTCTGGTTTGTTGTACCTGACCTGCGTCTGTACGGTTTTCTTCCCCCTTACCCTGCCCACAAAACATAATACCTGTTCAGATATGGGATGTTTTAACCACCAGAAGCGTGATTGGCTGGTTATAAAACATTCGAGTCTTTCGGATTTTGTGGGGCTTGCCGTGAAACGTAAAACGTGAAACGTGAAGTTTCTCTGGTCACGTTTTACGTTTCACGTTTCATTGGTTGTCAACCCCCTGAGTTCCCAAAGAACCAAACATACTTCAAGATGCAATTTTTTAGGGTTCGTGCAAACTGGCTGACTTTTGTGGGGTCTTTTTTGGGGCTATTGCTGGTCTGGCACTTGGTGGTGGAGTGGGGCGAGTATGACCGGTTTATTTTGCCTGGGCCAGCCGATGTGTGGGCGCAGTTTGGGGTGGTGGTGAAAAACGGCCGTTTGCTGGAACACAGCCTCATCACCCTCAGCGAAATCATCCCCGGCCTGCTGCTGGGCTGCCTCATTGCTGCCCCCCTGGGGTATTTATTGGCAAAATCCCCCCTGGCTGCCCGCCTGCTCTCTCCCTACCTCATCGCCTCCCAAGCCATTCCCATCATCGCCGTCGCTCCCCTCATCATCATCTGGGTACAATCCACCTATTGGGCGCGGGTTTTTATTGCCGCCCTGGTGGTTTTTTTCCCGGTGTTAATCAACATCGTGGCCGGGTTACAATCAGTGCCCCGCGAACTGTACGATTTAATGCGCTCGCTCCAGGCCACCCGTTTGCAAATTTTTCGCAAGTTAGAACTACCTGCGGGTTTACCCGTCATGCTGGCGGGCCTAAAAGTGGGGGCTACGTTGTCAGTTATTGGTACGCTGGTCGGAGAGTTTGTCAACCCACAAAGCCGGGGATTAGGGTTTTTGCTGGTTGAAGCCCGTTACCAATTCAAAACCCACCTGGTTTTTGTCCTGCTTTTTACCCTGGCCACCATGGCCCTGATGCTCTATGGCCTGGTGGCTTTGTTGGAGCGTTATTTGTTGCGCTGGCAAAAACATAGTTGAGCAGCAGGTAATAAGTGAATGATTCCCAAAATCTATATTAACTGTTAAGGAGTTAGGAAATTATGCAAAAGAAGCTATTTTTTACCTTGTTTCTGGTTCTTTGGCTGGTTGCCTGTGGTGGGCAAGCCGCAGAACCAGCCGCAAACACCCCAGAAACGGCCGAACTTACCCAGATCCGCCTGCCAATGGGGTACATCGCCGATCCACAATACGCCCCCTATTACGTGGCAGTAGACAAAGGATATTTTGCCGCTGAAGGCATTGAACTGGAATTTGATTACAGCTTTGAAACAGACGGCATTGCTCTGGTAGGAGCCAACGAGTTGCAATTTGCTGTTGCCAGTGGGGAACAGGTAATCCTGGCCCGTGCCCAGGGTGTGCCGGTGGTGTATGTCATGGAGTGGTTCCAAAAATTCCCCATTGCCATTGTCAGCAAACAAACGGCCGGTATCAGCCAACCCCAAGACCTGGTAGGGCGCACGGTTGGGATTGCTGGTTTTTGGGGAGCCAGCTATGTGGGGTATGTGGGGCTGTTGAACGCCAACAGCCTGACCCAAGACCAGATCAATGCCACCGAGATTGGTTTTACCCAGGTGGAAGCGTTACGAAACGACAATGTAGAAGCGGCCGTTGTGTATAGCAATAACGAACCCATCCAATTGAGCAGTTTGGGAGAAGAACTCAACGTCATTCAGGTAGCCGATTACATTGACATGGTTTCCAACGGCATTGTGACCAACGAAGAAACCATTGCCAATAACCCCGAACTGATAGAACGACTTTTACGGGCTTTGTTGCGCGGTTTAACAGACACCTTAGCCAACCCTGACGAGGCGTATGAAATTAGCAAAAAGTTTGTAGAAGGGTTAGATGATAGCCGACGAAACGTTCTGGATGCGTCGTTGACCCTGTGGCAAACTGATACCTTAGGCATTACCGAAGCCGCCGCCTGGGAAAACACCCAGGAAGTGCTGTTAAGCATGGCTTTTCTGGATGCCCCACTGGATAACTTGTCGGCTGCTTATACCAACGATTTTGTAACAAAGGTTCAACCCTGATGTTAAAAGAGTGGAGTTTACCCTTTTGGCCCCGCCCGGCCGCTTTGCGCGAAAGGCAGATGTTAACAGATACGTTTCTGGATGTGAAACATGTCTCCCACAGCTTTGCCGGGGTTAATCCAATTCTGGCTGATGTCTCCTTGTCTGTTCCGTCTGGGGCTTTTGTGGCTCTGGTTGGCCCATCTGGAGTGGGAAAATCCACTTTGTTGCGGATTATTGCAGGACTGCTGCGCCCAGATTCTGGTCATGCCTGGCTGGCGGGCACACCCGCGCACGAGCGCAAAACTCCTCTGGGCCTTGTTTTTCAGCGGGACAACCTGATGCCCTGGCGTACAGCTTATGAGAATGTGCGCCTGCCACTGGAAGTTGCAGGTGTGAGCCATCCAGATGCCCACCCGCGTGTGATGGAGATGTTACAACTGGTGGGGTTGCAAGGGTTTGAGCGAACCTATCCGAGGCAACTTTCTGGGGGAATGGCGCAACGGGTAGCATTAGCTCGTGCCCTGGTGCATAAACCTTCGTTTTTGCTGTTGGATGAGCCGTTTGGGGCGTTGGATGCTTTGACGCGGGAACGGATGGGGCAAGAGCTTTTATCTATCTGGCAGGCACACCCGGTGACGGTTTTGATGGTGACTCACAGTATTGCAGAGGCGGTGTTGCTGGCGGATGAGGTGATGGTGATGAACGGCCGTCCAGCCAACATTACCCACCGTATCCCTATCCAGTTACCCCGCCCCCGTTCCATTGCGGTAGAAAAAACGGCCGAATTTCAGGATTATGTTTCGGCCGTTCGGACAGCTATTCAAATGTATGTTTGAAAAAAAGAGATTGGAGATTGGCCAATCTCTAATCTCTAATCTCTGCTCTCCTTCAGCCAAACGTCAATTGATGACCTGATACAGTACATTTACCCCTGGCTGTTGGCGGCGGGGGT
>CAZPEJ010000596.1:0-3604 GCA_964585465.1 uncultured Ardenticatenaceae bacterium | reverse complement strand
TCTACGAGCAGCCGACCGCCTCCTCGACGCGCCCGGCGACAGGAGCGTCACTGGCGGTTTTCGGTGTGTTGTCCGGTCAGGCAGTTGAACTTCTGGTTCGTAGTTCCCACTTCAGTGGGTTAGCTGGCTAAAGCCAGAACTACAAACCTTTCACCTGATGTTCAGGTAATTTTATTGGGCAGCCTGGTGAGCTTCCATATAGGCCCGCAACAGGGCGTTAATTTGGGTTTGATAGCCATGCCCCTGACCCTTGAACCATTCTAGCACATCACTATCTACCCGAATTGTCAGCTGTTTTTTGGCGACAACTGGTTTTAACCCCCGCCGTACAATGCCTCTGGCAAACATCTCTAGTGGAACAGGTGGAATCTCTGAGGTATCAATCTCTTCATCTGTCATTTGAGCCAACTGCTCCCAATCAGTATCCAAGTTGTCTAAAGTAGCTTTCTGCTTCATATTTCAGTGCTTTTCGCATGGAGATAACCCTTATTGTATCGGCCGTTTCAGTATGAGCAACCACTACCACCTGCCCATTGAGCAAACCAAATGTGATAAATCGTTCCTCTCCATAATCTTTACGATCATCTAAAATCGTGTAAACATCTCCCTCAAAAACTGACGGAGCATGGGCAAAATCTAAATGGTGATTTTGGATATTATTCTGGCGTTTGTTTTCATCCCATTCAAATTTCACAAGTTTATTGTAGTTACAAACGTAGCTCTGTCAAGCTTAACTCAGCAGTAAAAATGGTATTAAGCGACTTACCAGGAAGTTGATTTCCAGAGGTAATTCAGTTGAAACAAGGTCATAAATTAACATTCCAGGAAAAGGAATTAGAGGTTGGGGAATAGAAATTGGTTGGTTACAATAGTTTGGTGATGTGGGATAGCGGATGAAACGTTCCCAAATATAATGTCTGGACAAGAAACCGAGTTTTGCCGAAAACCCGGTTTCAAGTAGGGTAAAATGGAAAGATTTGAAACATTACAACAGGTGGCTGTGCCAATTTTACGGCCGTATATTCGCTCTTTGGCCGTTTTTGGTTCTTATGCACGGGGGAAGAAACGGCCGTCTTTAGGACTCCATCGGGTTTCTTCAAAATCCGCGTTGATCCGTTCAACCCGCATTTATCTGCGTTCCATTTTCCGGTTGTTTTAAAGGGGAAAACCTATGCAATTTACACATGGTGGCGAGTTGGTGGGGCGGATGCTGGCCGGGCAGGGGGTGAAGACAATTTATACCCTGTGCGGCGGGCATGTGGCCCCCATTTATGAAGGGTGTTTGAACAATGGCATCGCGGTGATTGATTTCCGCCATGAACAGGCGGCGGGGCACGCAGCGGATGCCCACGCCCGCCTGACGCGCAACGTGGGGGTAGCCCTGGTGACGGCCGGGCCGGGGGTGACGGATGCGGTAACGGCCGTTGCCAATGCCTACCAGGCTCGTAGCCCCATGATTTTGTTGGGCGGGGCGGCTCCGTTGCAAACCAAAGGCATGGGGGCGTTACAAGAAATGCCCCAAACCGAGATGTTCCAGACGTTCACAAAAGCCAGTTTTACCATTGAAAAAACGGCCGATATTCCCACCGGTTTGTCTCGCGCATTTTATGAGGCCTTAAACGGCCGTCCAGGGCCAGTTTTTGTGGAACTCCCCTTCGATGTGCTGTTTAATGCCATTGATCCCCCCGAACAGATGCCAGGCAAAATCACCATCGAACCGGTAGCCCCCGACGTGAACGCCGTGCAGGCCATGTTCGATCTGTTGCGAGCAGCGCAAAAACCGATGATTGTGGCGGGTACCCAGGTGTATTGGGACGATGCCAGCGCAGCCCTGTTAGAGTTGACCGAACAAACGGGCATTCCCGTGTTCACCAACGGGGCCGGGCGCGGCACCCTCTCCATGAAACACCCGCACTGTTTTAAGTCGGCGCGGGGGGCAGCACTGGCGCAGGCGGATGTGGTGTTGCTCATTGGCACCCCGCTGGACTTTCGGCTCAAATACGGCCGGGATTGGAACCCCAACGGCAAACTGATTCAGCTTGAAAACGACCCGGCCGAACTGAACCACAACCGTCAGGCTGATGTAGCCATGTGCGCCAATGCCCGGCTGGTGCTGGAAGCGTTGGCCGAAGGGTTGCAGGGCATTCGCTACCACCCCTGGTTGGCGGCGTTGCGAGCGATTGAGGACAAACAAAACGGTAAACTGGAAAAGTGGAAATCGTTAGACGACGTGCCCGTGAACCATTTTCGGTTTGGGGCGGAGGTGAACCAGTTTATAGATGAAAATACCATTGTGGTGGGGGATGGTGGGGATATTGTAGCGGCCAGTGCCAAAGTGATTGACCTGACGCTGCCCGGCCAATGGCTTGACCCTGGGCCGTTGGGCTGTTTGGGGGTAGGTGCGCCGTTTGCCATTGCCGCCCAGCATTTGTACCCCGATAAAAAGGTGTTGATCCTCAACGGGGATGGTTCGTTTGGGTTGAATGGGTTTGAATTTGATACGGCCGTTCGGTTCAACCTGCCCATTGTTAGCCTGGTGGGTAACGACGCGGGCTGGGGGCAAATTCGCGGGCCACAAATCCAGATGGTGGGCAAGGAACGGGCGGTAGCTACCTCATTGGCTCCCACCCGTTATGACAAAGTGGTGGAAGCATTGGGCGGGTATGGGGAACTGGTGGAAAACCCGGCCGATATTCAGCCTGCCCTGGCACGAGCCTTTGCCAGCCGCAAACCTGCCTGCGTCAACGTGATGGTAGACCCCGAAGGCATGGCAAAAACCGGAGCCAGTATGCCATATATCGTTTAGCGCGTCTTGCGTCTTGCATAATCAAATAGGCAAGACGCAATAGACCATGATCGAACTCGAAACCGAACGCCTTAAACTATTTCCCCTCGCGGCCGATTACCTGGCTCTCTACCTGGAAAAACCACCCCAACTGGAGCAAACGTTGGGGTTGCCTGTTTCCCGCCTGGTTTTAACGGAGGGGGTGCGGCGGGCGATGGGGGTGAAGCTATCCAAAATGGCCCGCATTAGGGAGCGGAGCCACCCCTGGCACACCTACTGGCTCATGGTGGTGAAGGCGGATTGGTTTGCGGCCGGGGTGGTGGGGTTTAAGGGCTACCCCAACAAAAAAGGCGAAACGGAGATTGGGTACAGCCTTGACCCCGATTACCAGAAACAGGGTTACATGACGGAAGCGGTCACAGCCATGTTGTCCTGGGCGTTTAGTTTGCCGCGCTGTACGGCCGTTACCGCCAAAACGCTGAAATCCAACACCGCCTCGCAACGGGTGTTACAAAAAGTGGGCATGGTGCTGGTGGACGAAACGGCCGATTTGTTCATCTGGCGGGTTGAAAAAGATGGAACGCGGATGACGCGGGTGTAACGGGTTTGCGCGGATTTTTTTCTGGTTTTATCTGTGTGAATGGAACGCGGATGACGCGGGTGTAACGGGTTTGCGCGGGTTTTTTTCTGGTTTTATCTGTGTGACCCATGTGTTATTTTGCCGCTCTGCGACAGGTTGTCAGGCCATCACTGTTTGCAAAGCCGTTATCGCCTCTTTCTCGATGTCATGAATGACCATCACCTGTTCAGCCAGCTGCC
>CAZPEJ010000595.1:0-3605 GCA_964585465.1 uncultured Ardenticatenaceae bacterium | reverse complement strand
TTTTTTGTTAATGTTCTAATCTATTCAGCCGTAACTGAACTCTAAACTCAAGTACACATGGTGATTAGATAATCATACCGAACTATCTCACAAAGCCCAATCTCACTTTCCTCAAGGTTCTCGCTTTTCTACTTCTCTTATGCCCGTTCCAGTGCAAATGTGGTTTTCGTTTTCGCTATGGGCGATTTATGCAGATGTTTGGGGCATGTGAAATAGATGTTCACGCATTGAAACAGAACTGTTGTTGGGAGAGAATCAGATGTTTGCCATTATACCATTTACGGAGAACAACCTGTTTATGAAAGTGCAAAGAGGAAAGGAACGGCCGTTTCATATTCGCGTTAGTTGTGATGCGAAAAACGACCGTTTTAGTATAAGCTTGCACAAACACATAAACTATATCACCAAGTTCTTTCGTGGAATGCCCACATTACAAATACTTAAGGGCACCCGCCAGCATCAATCTGTAACCCTTATTGAAAGTTAAGCATGATAGGTTTTTGATACAGTACTTGGGTACTTTCTATTTGTTAGAAAAGTGTATAGTACAAAAGAGAAAAGTTTCCTACTTTGTTCCATCCGTGCCGGAATAGCAAAGTAGTGTCTGAGATCAACAGGAGTCATCACAATGGAATACAGACACTTTCCCATTTACAAACTGTTCATTTGGTTTATGGTTGTTATGTTGATAGTGCCTTCTTTGTTGGTGCAACCAACTAACGCTTTTGCCGCACCACCTAATCCCGAAGATTACCTGCCTGTTCCACCCAAAGAACGGTTTGAATTGGGATTGAATAATCCATACGAGCCATCAACGGCCGTTTCTTCCACTCCCCCCTCTTTTTTTACCAACGCAAATGGTGTTTTACCCAATTCATTCAACAATACGGCTACCCAAAATTATCCTTCTAATGCTCCTGGGTGGTGGCAGCAAAAGTGGCAAACATGGTGGACTGCTTTTGCAGAACCAGTTTTGCAAAAAACAGAAAGAGATGAAAATGTGGCGACGGAAACGGCCGTTTTCCATTTGAGTGATTTACAACCCACCAAATCACAGGTTTATGGCCCTTTTTATACACCCTCTGCTCCATCAATACTACAATCTACTTCTGCCATCTATGACATTTATTTACCTGCTGTTTTTAAACCCCCTTTCCGAAGTGAAATGATCATACCTTTGACAGGTGGTACATTTTATGTGCCAGGATTTGGGTTCATGTTGCAAGTTCCGGCAAATTATTACAATGAGGTTTTGCGTTTTGTTTTTACTGTCAGCTCAGAGCCAGTAGTAGATGGAGCAATTGCCACCCCTTACGCTTTTGATCTACAAGCCTTTACATTAGGTGGCACGCTTGTCACACAATTTGAGCAAGAATTGACCATTGTTCAAAGTTATGATGAGATAGTATTAGGTGGAATCAATCCAGCAGACCTGTATCTGGCTTATGAGGCATCTCAAGGAGAGTGGATTGCTCTACCCTCAGTGGTGAATCAGGGGGAAGGAACCGTAACGGCCGTTACCAACCATTTCACTCCCTTCGCTTTATTAGCTCAGCCCCCAGATTGCCCAATTGATGTAGGTGAATTTGTGGATACGTCCTCAAGTGCTACACAAAGAATTATTGATGCCTACAACACTGCTGGTATGACAAATTGTCCTCTTAATTATGCCTATATTTTAGGGCATATAGGAACTGTCGAGTATGCAGCCCAAGAATTTCCTGATGAAGTAGCCATTGTTGATAACCCCAATTTACCATTAGCATTTGTGTTACCTGGTGAAGTATGGGGACAATATGGTTCTCAAACAATAGCCAATCAATTAGGTGGACCTAGAGGCAAACAACCAAGTGCTCCTCAACATTACATTGATGCCTCCCATAATTTCCGCGCTCAGGAAATCTGGTATTTTGAATATGGTTTTGTTTCCTTCAATCAAGTCACCAGTTCATGGGAAGCACACCAATATTTCCCGCGCTTTTCAGCCGGAGCATTTACTTGGGAGATAGAATCTTCTCACTCTGAAAACCCCAAATACCGTCTATATTTTCAAGGGGACTTTTTACCAAACCCACCAGCAGATGGTGTAACAGCAGACCATCCAGATGTTCCTAGCACCGCCCTTACCATGTTCATCGCAGATATGTATAGCCCAACAGTTCCAATAGAAGCAGTGCCATTATTTTTTGATGCTGGTACTGCCGAAGGCTACAGCGGTTACAACTATTTCTATACAGATACCGTTAAGGTATATCTTTCCGGGGCGAGGGTAGATTTAACAGGTTATGCCCCTTGCAACCATTTTGATCCAGACACCGCGTTACAAAAATATTACCTTTACTTAACACCAGGAATCTCAACTCCTCCATTTCAATACAACTGCGTAGGAAATGGAGTTAGCGACACCACACCCCCTGAAATTGAAATCATCCAGGTCTATGGCTCTGAAACGGATGTCAATTCACCACTCCTAGAAGCAACAGTGCTAGTTCGGATTACCGACGCTTTCGGTATTGCTTCTCAATCCATTAACAGCACACATGGGGTAATGATCCAGGATTTGGAACCTTATACCTCACCCTATTATGAATATGGATTTGATGTATATTCGGCCGTTTTTGCCGAAATACCACAAAGTACCCCTGTTACTTTCACGGTTGAAGCTATTGATAACTCTGGTTTACTAGGTTCAGATACTGCTACTGGTCAATTTGAAGATGGGCAGGCTTATGGCTTTACCTCTTGCATGGATCCGTGTGGTTCCTTGTTTGGTTATACCGGCAAAGAGGGTAATCCGGTTTCTACCATCACAGGGGCCAAAACCGAAACCTTCCCCTTGCTCTACCTGTCAGGCCCCGGTGAGGCGGGCATTCAACTGGCCCTGACATACAACTCCAATAGCATTCGCCCCAGTATCTTTGGTATGGCAATGTCTTCTGACCTGGAAACCAAAATTGTGCCGTTGTATAACCCCCTGGTGAATGGGGTAGAAGTGGTCATTGGCGATGGCGGCCGTTTTCGGTTTGTAGATAATGGTGATGGCACGTTTACGGCCGTTTCTCAAGGCAACGAAGATAGTTTGATAAAAGAAGGAAACGGTTACCTTTACACCACTCGCACTCAGATAAGCTACCGATTCGATGAAAACGGCCGTTTACTCCAAAAAACATTCCGTGACGGCAACCCCATCACCTACACCTACACAGGTGACCAACTCACCAGCCTCACCACTGGCGGCCGCACGGCGACGTTTAGTTACAATTTTAATGGATATGTGGAAACCATCAGCTATGCTGACAAAGTAGTGACCCTGGTCTACGATGGTGATATTTTGACAGAAATCCACGATGCCATGGATGGCACCTGGCTGTTGGAGTACGAAATCCGTGAAATCGGCGAAATTGTTGATGAGCGCGGCGAAGAGTATGCCTACGACGCTGCCAATTACCTGCTCACTCGTGTCACCACCCCCGAAGGACGTATCAAAAATGAACAAACCTACGATGACCAAATGCGTGTAGATACGCAAATTAGCAGCAGCCAGGGGGTCTTAGACTTTTCCTATGTGGTTCACCCCGATGGCAGCCGCGAAACCCACATAGCTG
>CAZPEJ010000594.1:0-3605 GCA_964585465.1 uncultured Ardenticatenaceae bacterium | reverse complement strand
GTTTAGAAAATACCGACAATGATAGTTTTTATCTTTATTCACGGAAAAAACGTAAAACACGGTGCTATAGATGTTAAGAAAAAGAATTGGGGGGTTTTGTCGTACTCTTTCCAAAGAGGAATCTGCAAGAAAACCCAAAGACATTATTTTAATACCTATAACAAGCTAAAAGAGAATTCTTGCCGGACATAGTACGGTCTCTTAACCCATGCTGAAAGAATTCAGACGCACACAGCTTAGAAACTGATCAACCTTCTTTATACGTTATTCAATCAGTTCGGAGAAAGACAATGTTTACAACAAAAATCCGCTATTTAGTAATGATATTCTTGTGCCTAATATTGTTAGGTACAAATTCAGCAGGCAAAACTAACACAACTTTTGCTCAAACTGGAAATGATATTGCCTTAATCTTTCCGGTTCAAGACAACGGAAGACAATGGTACATATCTCAAGGTTATAACACCAAATTTCACGGGGGTAACGACGAAAATATTGCTGATCTCTTTGCCATAGACATCACCGATAATGGTTCTTCTGGTCAGGTAATTATTGCCGCAGCGTCTGGCCAGCTATGGCATGTTGATGAGGCCAATTGTGAGATTGTTATCCGGCATGGTGATCTTTTTACCTCTTATTTACATGTTCAGCCCACATCAGGGCTATTAAGTAGATTAAACCAAGAAATCCAAGTTGGTGAAACAATTGGCACGATTCAATTATGTGGTGGGATTTTTTGGGGTGCCCACGTGCACTTCATGCTTAATAAGTGGAATGGGAGTGATACTCCACCACGCGACTTGCCATTTCAACTACAATGGGAACCGTTACCGTTTTTAGATATTTGTGGCCAAGCCTTCCCATCTGATGGAAGTGAAGGACAATATTCTCACACAAGAATTGAACTTTGTGATCCAGACAGCCTTCCAACTGATAGTTTGGAGGTTGGCATGATTGTTCGGGCATTGGGGACTGAGGGTGTATATCTGGGTGTGTATAGTAGTTCGGATGGGGTGTCATCAGCATACCACGTGGCACCAGGAGATACGGGAATTGTGACGGATGGGCCTGTGGAGTTGGCGGACGGCCGTGTTCTTTGGCAAGTTCAATGGTACAGCGGCTTTTACGATCTGAACGACAATCCATATGTGAACCCTGCTCCTTACCCCACGGAGATTGTAGGCTGGTCAGATGAAGCGTTTCTAGAACCAGCACCCCAGACATTTAGTGACGTGCCACTAGATAACGTTTTCTTCCCCTACATTGACATGACCGTTGTCCACGCCATTTTCGATGGCTATAGTGACGGCACATTTTCAGAGGCTTCAGACATTCCGCGCGGTGCTTTTGCTAAGGGTGTTTACAACGCAGCCAAATTCACCCCAGATACAAGCTGTGGTGATTTTCCTGATGTGCCACCAACTCATGAATTCTATACGGAGATTACAACCCTAAAATGCCTGGACATCATCCATGGGTATAGCGACGGCACATTTCGACCAGAAGTGTCCCTACTGCGCGATCAATCTACCAAGTTTGTTACCAACACCTTAGTAGCTTTAGGCGCTATTGAAAGCGTAGAGGCTTGTGCCGAAGGCGTCACCCAGTTCCCCGATGTACCAACAGACAGCCTTTTTTATGACGACATTCGCTGCGTAAAAGGTTTAGGTATTTTCGCGGGTTTTAGCGACGGCACATTTCGACCCGAAGAAGTGGTAAGTCGAGGTCAAGCCGCCAAGATTTTGACAGGCGGCCGTTCTGTCCTCTATTACTCCCGTTGGATCCTCAACAGCTTGCTTGAATGCGCCCTTGTTAACCCCGCTGCAGGAATCTACACAGGTAACTCTTTGGATGTAATCTGCAATCTGTCCGGCACTAATAATCTATACGGAGCACAGCTGACCTGTACTGCCAAACCCACTATTCTAATGCCAACCGACATCTATTTTGGCAGCTTCTTTGACCCTAACGCCCGCTTAACAGTGCCTCCAGAAATTGATCCGGCAAATGGCACGCTAATTGGGGCGATCAGTCTACAAAATCCAGCATTGCCCATCTTTGGTGATTCAGCAGATAACTTTGCCACACTACAATATCAGACTGTTGGGGCTGGCACAGCAACGCTTACTTGCGACACATTGCTATCAAACCGTGATGGCTTTGTCTTGCCATCTACATCAAGTGAAATTGAGATAACGGTGTTGCCATCTACAGCGTCTTCTGACGGAACGATTGCTTACCAAGGACGCCTGACTCATGCGGGCATAGAGGTTACCGCGTCTGGTCCAATTACCCAGACAACAATAACGGACGCAGAAGGTCAATACGCTTTTGCAGGGTTGGGCGCTGGCTTGTATGAAATCCAAGCCGATGCCTTACGCTATCTGCCCAGCTGCACAACTATCCAGCTTGATGACCATGAATCAGTCGCTCTACCAGCGACCATCCTTGCTGGTGGTGATGTTAATAATAATGATGTTATCAACATTGGTGATGCGTCACTTATTGGTGCAAGCTTTAATGGAGCGCCCTCGGCCAACGCCCGAGCTGATATTAATGAGGATGGGTTGGTAAACATTCAAGACTTGACAATTCTTGGCGGTAATTACGGTAAGAGTGGTTGCCAAAACTGGTAATGGCAAAGCAGTAAGCCATAGCCAGACAACGTTGTTGTCTGGCTATGGCTTATACATGAGGTACAACATGAATACCTATCGAAAACTGGGGCTCATGCTTTTTTGTTCGTTACTACTGTTGAGCGGTTTCAAAAATAGAGGGTACGCACAAGAAATCGCCACCCCCACATTGCGCCTGCTTATTGATAACCCCACCCCGCAGATGGACGACATTATTACCTTGCAAGTGTTATTAGAAAGCGTCCCTGCCATTTATGGAGCAGATGTTCAATTAACATTTGATCCCGCCACATGGCAAGTTATTGATGAAGACGTGGCGACGGAAGGCGTGCAACCCGCTCAAGGTGACTTTATCGAGGCCGAGAAAGCATTTATACTCCAACATCAAGCCGATAACGAAACGGGGATAATCGATTATGCGCTCACCTTGTTAAACCCTGCACCTCCAGTTGAGGGAGATGGCTTGCTGCTAGAGGTTCAGTTAAAGGCAATAAACGAAGCAATATCTCAAATTACGGTTACAGAAGCGGCATTAGGCACACAAGCTGGAGACACTATTCCGCTCAACACAGAAAATCTGGAAATTACTGTTGGTCCTACTTCACTAGAGAGGGCTGAATCTCCACTAAATTCGCCAGAACCAAATCAAGCATTAGCTCTTGGCACAGGTGATTGGCGTAACTGGCTTATTGCTTTTCTTTTTGGCATACTTCTCGTTTTGGGAATACGTCAGTTGAAAAGTCGTCGAGTTAGATAAGCTTCTTTTGATTTTAAGAACGGCCGTTTCCCACCCTCACCTCGGAAACGGCCGTTCTCATTCCCCCATCCTCCGCTATAATCCCCGCCATGCGCATCAAACAACCCAACTCCGACTACTGTTTTGTCTGCGGCCGTAAAAATCCGCGCGGGCTGTATGTGGCGTTTTACGACAACGGCCGTAATGAAGTCCACGCCACCCACACCATCCCC
>CAZPEJ010000593.1:0-3610 GCA_964585465.1 uncultured Ardenticatenaceae bacterium | reverse complement strand
TTCACCCCCCCCCCCCCCCCCCCCCCCCCCCCCCCCCCCCCCCCCCCCCCCACCCCTACCACCACTCCCACGCCCACTGCCACCGCTACCGCCACCCTCACCCTCACGCCCACGCCCACATACACGCCACGCCCCACCGAAACCGCCACCCCATCAGAACTCTCCCCCATTCTCACCCGCTCCAGCGACGGAATGGTCATGATTCTGATCCCTGGCGACACATTTGTCATGGGGGCAGAAGAAAATAGCGTGGTGGCCGGGCCAGACGAAAAACCACAACATCAGGTCACGTTAGACTCATTTTACATAGACAAATATGAAATTTCTGTTGCCCAATACGCCGCTTTTCTCACCCAGTTGGGAGCCTATGAGGCGGCGTGTGCTGGATATGATTGTGCCTTACCCCGCGAACTGGTAGGGGGCACCAGCTACCTCTCCGCCCAAGATTTAGGGGATGGCACAGTGCAATACACCGCCATTACCGGATTCGCCAACTACCCCGCCAACCACATCAGCTGGTACGGAGCCAACGCTTACTGTGAGTGGACTGGCGGCCGTTTACCCACCGAAGCCGAATGGGAGTATACAGCACGCGGCACAGACGGCCGTATTTATCCCTGGGGCAACAAATCCCCCGACCAAACATTGGCCGTCTTTCAGAGCGAAGATTTCGACAACCTCAAACCCGTAGATGCTTTGCCTGATGGAGCCAGCCCCTTTGGCGTGTTTGGCATGGCCGGGAGCGTTTGGGAATGGGTCAACGACTGGTATGATGAGCGTTACTACCAAAACAGCCCCGCCATCAACCCCTTTGGCCCCGAAACAGGACTCACCCGCACCATACGCGGCGGGGGCTGGCCGCAAAACAACGAAGCTGACCGCATTCGCAGCACCAACCGCAGTGCCCTGGCCCCCCAGTTTATCAGTGGTATCGTAGGTTTCCGATGCGCCCAAACCCCTTAATCCTGCCTTGCCACTTCTCCCCAATGTGCGTATGATACCTTTATCTATCCCAAAAGGAGCTACAACGATGTCTAATGCAAAAAACACCTCTATCAGCCCGGAACTATTAGAAATTTTGCGCTGCCCCGTAGCGGTTCACTACAAAGATCGGGGCGACGACCCAGGGCGACTGGAGTTAGTTCATAACTGTTGGTTGGTTAGTGCCGACTCTGGGCTAAAATATCCTATCCGGGACGGCATTCCGGTGATGTTGATTGAAGAAGGCGAAAAGTGGAAAAATACGGCCGTTGAAAACTTACCACTCCCGCCACCTTCCGCCTGAACTGAACAAATTCCCAATGGCTATTAAAACCATCTTGCAAATTGAGGATAACTACTCTAATAGAATGTTGATTGAACGGGTATTAGCCCCCTACAACTACCGGCTGCTCCATGCAGACGATGGCGAAACCGGGGTGACAATGGCAATTGATGAAAAACCCGACCTCATCCTGGTAGACATGGGCCTGCCCGACATTGACGGCCAGACAGTCGTCACGTTGATGCGGCAAATCCCAGACCTACATCAAACCCCAATCGTCGCCATTACAGCCTGGCCTCCAGACAAAGCCATGGAAATGGCCCAGCGGTATGGATGTGATGGGTGTATCACCAAACCCATAAATATCAGAACATTTCCAGAGGAGATTGCCAGATACCTTGCTACCCCCAAGACGTAAAACGTGAAACGTAAAACGTCATTCGCAAGAACCTCCTTAAAAAACTGATGGATTCACCACCATTTCCCACAATTTGCACCAGGCTAACCCACTGCCTGTCTGGGAGATCACAAAATAGTCGTTTGTAGTTTATGAACCTGTTGCCTACCAGCCAATTCACCTTTGAGCAACTAACCGATGCTTATAATCAAACCCGTGTTGATTATCTGGTACCAATGCCGATGAATGTGGCCCGGTTGCGTGAATATGCCCATGTGTACGATGTAGACCTGTCCCGTTCTTGTGTAGCAATGGATAGTGAAATGATGTTGGGGTTGGGAATGTTGGGGCTGCGAGAAAAACGGGGCTGGATTACCCGGTTAGGTGTACTACCCAGCAACCGCCATCACGGAGTGGGCACAGCTATTGTGGAACAGCTACTCCATGAAGCCCAGCAAAGAAACACACAGACGGTCTGGTTGGAAGTGATTAAAGGCAACATGCCAGCTTACAACCTGTTCATCAAATTGGGTTTCCGCGAAGAACGGGAACTCATTGTGGCCCGTCGTCCACCAAACCCACAAACGGCCGAACTGCCCACGAGCAAAATCAAACAAGTCACCCCATTAAACCATGAAGATGCTATCATCCTGTTATCCCACCGCCAGGAACGGCCGAATTGGTTAAACGAAACCACCTCCATGCAAAACGCCCGCAACCTCTCCGCCCTGCTGGTAGAACTAAAAAATGGCGGACGCGGCTGGGTCACATACCACGCCGGGCTGTTACAACTCACCCGCATCGTCGTAGAAGTCGTGGCTGGTGATAGCGTCGAAGTGACAACGGCCGTTTTACAAACCCTACACCAACGCCACAAACGCCAGGATGCCATCGCCGAAAACCTGGCAGACGACGCACGCTGGATTGGCTTCCAACAAGCGGGTTACTTCGATGCCTTCCACCGCATCGAAATGGTAAAAACGTTATGACCCACCAAAATGGTAAAAACGTATGACACACCACCAAAATGGTAAAACATATGACACACCTTTCCCCCTCCCTCATTCCCCAGGCAGTCCAACTGCTGAAAAACGTCGCCAACAAAACCCCCGTCATCACCTCTCGCACCCTGAACGAACGAGTCGGCTGCCAGGTTTTCCTCAAATGCGAAAACCTGCAACGGGTTGGTGCTTTTAAGTTTCGTGGGGCCTACTTTGCCATCAGCCAGCTAACGGCCGAACAAAAAGCCGCCGGAGTTATCACCCATTCCAGTGGCAACCACGCCCAGGGGTTAGCTCTAGCGGCCAAACTGCTGGGGGTCAAAACCACCGTCGTTATGCCCGAAGATGCCCCGGCCATCAAACGCGCCGCCACCGCCAGTTATGGAGCCGAAATTGTCACCTGCCCGGCCATTCGCCGCGAAGAAGTAGTGGCCGAGTTAATCGCCCAACATGGTTACACCCTGGTTCACCCCTACGACAACGACCACATCATCATTGGACAAGGCAGCGCAGCCTGGGAACTGTTCCAGGAAGTTGGCCCGCTAGCTGGGTTATTTGTGCCGGTGGGGGGTGGTGGGTTAATCAGCGGCAGCGCACTGGCAACGGCCGTTTCCTCCCCTGGTTGCCGTGTGGTAGGGGTAGAGCCAGAAGCAGGCGACGATGCCAACCGCTCCTGGCGTTCCGGCCAGGTAGTCAAATTAGACTACGTACCAGAAACCATAGCCGATGGTGTACGTACCCGCTTTATTGGCGAACGAAACCTGGCTGTCATGCGCCAATACGTGCATGACATGACCACCGTCAGCGAAGACGACATTTTAGAAACGTTGGAATTTGTCTGGACCCGGTTAAAAATCATTATCGAACCCACCGCCGCCGTTGCCCTGGCACCTCTTTTTAGTGGCAAATATCCCCCTCCCGGAGAAAAAGTGGGAGTCATTCTCAGTG
>CAZPEJ010000592.1:0-3616 GCA_964585465.1 uncultured Ardenticatenaceae bacterium | reverse complement strand
AATCCCCTTCAGCAGAATGTCAATTGATGACCTTATGCAGTATATTTTGGGAGATTGGAGATTGTGGAGCAACCATCTTCAATCTTTCTGAAACATCATTTTATGATCTGGTTATGTGTCATTTTTGGATGCTCACTTAGGAGGCAGGCATGTCCATTTCTTCCTTATTAAAACGTGTTCAGTTATTTGCCAGTTTGAATGCCAATGAGTTGGAGCAACTGGCAGCCATTTGTACAGAAAAAATTATCCAGCCTGGTGAATTAGTGATAGAACAAAATACAACGGGTAAAGAGATGTACATTGTAGGGTCTGGGGCAGTAGAGGTGTACATTCAAGGGCTGAGTGATGCCCGCTCGCTGGTCGTTTTGGGCAAGGGGCAGGTGATTGGTGAAATGGCCCTGATTGACCAGGGGTACCGTTCCGCCTCGGTGCGGGCTACAAAGGAGGGAACGGTTCTCTACCTGGTTGAAGGGGAAAAGTTTAACAACTTGTGTAACCAGAATAACCATATTGGGTTTATTGTGATGCGAAATTTGGCGATTGATATTGCTTTTAAGCTGCGCCATCGCAATCTGGCTGAACTATAAGGAGGAATTTATCCATGAATGACGAAATCTTCTATAAAGTCAGCTATGTCGTGCAAGGGGGAACTCACCCAGGGGCGATTGTGACAGTGGATCAACGGCCGCAAGTGGGAGAAACGGTGACATTTGACGGCCGTTTGTTTGAAATTTTAGAAGTGATGGAGCTAATGCCAGCCATTGGCAATTTTGGTTTCTTGCATGTGACGTGTAAGTATGTGAAGGAGGCGGAGGGGGAGAGTTAGTTTTGAGTTTCGAGTTTTGGGTTTTGGGTTTCGAGTTTTGCATTGGGGAAACGGCCGTTTACCTTTTCCTTTTGCCCCTCATGTCCCTTTTGCATTGACCCAGAAAATCTTGTAATGTGGAATTAGCCGGTCGAGGGTTTGCCACAGGTCTGCATTGGCCACAGGCTGACCCTCTTTTTTTTGCCAGTTGCGTCTGCGCCAGCCGTGAATCCATTGGGTGACTCCCTGGTACACATAGTCGGAGGTGGTAAAAACCTGTACGGCCGTTTCGGGGGGTAACTGTTTTAAGCCTTCAATAACGGCCGTTAACTCCATACGGTTGTTGGTGGTATTGGCAACGGCCCCTTGAAACACCTCTTTTTCCCCCTCCCGTTCTAACTGCACTTGCCAGGTGCCAGGGCCAGGATTGCTCTGGCAAGAGGCTTTGGTGTAAAGACGTAGAACATTTTCCGGCAGTTCAATTTTGGGGGCAATTGCCAGCCTTGCCTCCCGCGCCAACTGGTCAACCCGTTCATTCAACGGATTGCCTGTGTGCCCACGCACCCAAAACCACTCAATCTGGTGCTGTTTCACCAGGGCGTGCAAGTTTTTCCACAGCTCCACATTGGGAATTGGTTTATCTTCCCGCACCCACCCCTTTTTGATCCAGCCGTCAATCCACTCGGTAATGCCGCGCCGCACATATTCAGAATCGGTGTGAAACTCAATGACAGACGGCCGTTTTAACGCCTGCAAGGCCGAAATTGCCGCCTGTAACTCCATCTGGTTATTGGTGGCGTGTGGGCTATGGCCGGTCAGCACCTTTTCATGCTCTCCATACAACAAAACGGCCGCCCACCCCCCATAACCAGGGTTTGGGTCGGCCGCACCATCACTGTAGATAACAACTTTCATGGTTTGAATTAGGGTTTGGCTTTTAGAAGATAGTGAACAGTGGACAGTGGACAGTGGACAGTGGACAGTGAGAACTGTTCACTGTTTACTGCTTACCGTTTACTATTCCCTGGAGGCCAGCCAACGTTCTACCTGCATGGCAGCGGCGCACCCCTGGCCGACGGAAGTAGCAATTTGTTTGTAAATCGCGTCCTGGATTTCACCAGCCGCAAAAATGCCAG
Source organism: uncultured Ardenticatenaceae bacterium (assembly GCA_964585465.1). Lineage (GTDB taxonomy): Bacteria > Chloroflexota > Anaerolineae > Promineifilales > Promineifilaceae > CAZPEJ01. The sequence goes on along the minus strand of CAZPEJ010000592.1, from coordinate 1,675 downwards.
GAACGTTGGTTCGCATCAAGTGGTCGGTGAGGACATAGCCGTGTTCGTCCATGGCCAGTTGCCCTTCCAGAAATCTGCTGTTGGGGTAATGACCAATAAAGATAAATACGCCATCTGTGGGAACAACGGCCGTTTCTCCCGTTTTAATGTTGCGTGTTTTGACCCCTTCCACCACCCCATTGCCTACAACTTCCTCAATGACCGTGTCCCAGGTAAAAGAAAGTTTCCCGTTGGCGAAGGCCCGCTTTTGCAAGGCCACCCCGGCCCGCAGTTGGTCGCGCCGATGAATCACATTCACATCCGTTGCAAACTTGGTGAGGAAGATACCCTCCTCCATGGCACTATCCCCCCCTCCTACCACAACCACCTTTTTGCCGCGAAAGAAAAACCCATCACAAGTGCCGCAGTAACTCACTCCTTTGCCAATGTACGCCTCCTCCCCTGGCACACCCAGGCGAGTGGGGGAGGCCCCGGCTGTCACCACGACGGCATCTGCCAGATACGTTTTGTTATAGGTTTTTACGGTGAACGGGGAACCTTTGGTGAAATCTACCGAAACCACTTCGTCATATTCCAACCGTGCCCCAAAATGTTCGGCCTGTTTCACCATCACCTCTACCAGTTCTGGGCCGGTATAAGGATGGGGTTCGTTGAAAAAGCCGGGGTAATTTTCTACCTCGGAGGTCAGGCTAATTTGCCCGCCCACTACGGTGCCAGCAATGACCACCGGGTTGAGTTGAGCGCGGGCTGTGTACAAAGCGGCCGTTAATCCGGCCGGGCCAGAGCCAATAATGACTAAACGTTCTCTTTCCATGATCTTTTTATCCCTTATGTTCAGTGAGCATTCAAAATAACCTGGTACAGGTTTTCGTAAGTTCTCATCAGGTTTTTGAAGATACGTTTCCTCTGGTAATTCCCTACTGATTACTGAATACTGAGTACTAGGTACTGATTTTTAGATGTGACTGATCTGTTACTTCTTACAGCAACTTGTCACTGGTGAGCCTATCGAAGTAGGAATTATGAACCGGAGGCGAAGAATTGATTTCCCATTGGTAGTTGCTCCGCAGGTATGTAGTTGGGGTCACGCCAGGCGGTTAGTTTGATGAACCACCTGGTGATGTGCCAGCCCAACCGAATAAACCAGGGGGCGTGATACTGGTAGGCCAGGCGGGCCAGCCAGACGCGCACATTCATCTGTTTGAACAGGTGGTGGTTGAGCAGATGATCTCGATAGGTGGCAAAGGTGAAATCCTGGCGAACAAACGCGTCCCCAATCACGTCGGCAGCAATTTCGCCATACCCCAGGGCAAATGAGATACCTTCGCCCATGAATGGGTCGGCCCCGGCCGCATCCCCCACCAAGATAACACGCGGGATGGAAAATCGGCCGTTTTTGTCCCACCAACGGATTGGATGCCCTTTTAGCTCATAGTCGTCCAGGTCGCGCTGCCGTTGGGCCATAGCCTGGCGCAACTCACCCGGCAGATCCGCTTTCGGCCGTTCTGGTTGGGCGCGGCTGTCAAAAACCCCCCGGTTCATCATCGGCCTGCCATTGACATAACTAGGAAAGTCCCAATAATACCCTTGTAATCCCTGATCCATCTGCGTGAAATCAAACACCGCCACTCGTTCCTGAAACTCTGGTTGGGTGTGTGGGTCTTCCGGGGTTAAA
>CAZPEJ010000591.1:0-3626 GCA_964585465.1 uncultured Ardenticatenaceae bacterium | reverse complement strand
AAGACCCAATCCTCATACACCGTTTGCAGCAAGTCGCCACTATACAGCAGCACTGCCTCCTGCAAATGGGCGGGTGAGGCACTCAGGCGGTCAAACTCTGCCACATCTAGCCAGTAGGCGGCTTCTGGGTTCCATTGCAGAGTGTTTGTTTGGGTTAACACCCAGGGAGTGTTGTCTGGGGCGGCGGGCAAAACGCGGCGGAGTTCGTGTAGGTGGCGGCGCAGGTTGGCGCGGGCTTCGCTCTCGGATACGTCGGACCACAGGGTAAAGGCTACACTGTCGCGGGGGATGGGTTTGTTGCGGTGCAGCAACAAGTACCCCCACAGTGGCAAGGTTTTGGGCAGGGCAGCAAATTTGAGGGGTTGGTCGTGATAAAACAGGCGCAAATGCCCCAAGAGGTGAATGCGAAGCATGGGAATTGAGAAGGGTGAAGGTGAACCGGGTGTCCGTTTGCCTTCACCCTTCTGCTTATCAAAGTTGGGCTTGAATCATCTTTTTCAGGGTTTCAATACGGCCGTTTAGCCCCGGTTCGTCCATATTTGGGGTTTGTTGCTGCACCACTTCCAACATCTGGAGCAGCGTGGGGGAAACCATCTGCCGGTTTTCTGCCAGGAGTTGTTGTTGCTGATCGGCCGTTTCTGCTTCCAACAACTCATTTAGAAACAAAATCTCTGGCGGCATTTGATTTTCTGCCTCATTCACAATCAGTTGATGGAGTTCGTTTAACATATCTGCCTGGGCTTTTTGCCCCAGTTTTTCTGCTTGGGTCATGGTGCCAGAGAGGAAATACATAAAAAATTCATCAATTTCGTTGGCATGTTCATGAATGGCGGCGCGTCTATCGGGGGCAGCCAGTAACGCTTGCAACGTTTGATTGGCCCGTTCCATCAACTGCTGCGACTGTTGCCGCAAGGAATCATGAATTGCCAGCAGCCGTTCGCGCAATTTGGTCAGGTGTTGTGCGGCGGCTAGATCACCTGCCTGTTGGGCTGTTTCTACCTCGCTGGTGAACATCTGGAAAAATTCATAGTTGAGGGCTTCTTGCCCGCTGGCGACCAGGGCATCTACCACGTTTTCATTGTGTCGGTTTGCCAAAATGTGTTTTACCAACAAAGCGGCCGTTATGCCGCCACTCTTTTTGGCCTCGCGGCCGAAGGCGTGCAAAGCTACCTGTTGCTGCTCAATACGCCGCCCGGCCGGGGTTTCGGTCATCAGTTTGGCCCGCAGGTTGAGCAGCGACAAAATCTGTTTTTCGTCGTTGCTCTGGCTCACACTCTCAATCAACTGTTGCAACATGGCAAAAAAGGTTTCATCAATTTCGTTTTTGCGCTGTTTGACCAGGTAGTCCACCACATCCCGGTCTGCCTGGGCCAATGTTCGCAGCAGTTCCGACTGTTTCCGTTGCCGGTCAATCATCTCACGGGTGAAACCTTCGGTTTCTAAGACCCGTTCCATGAAGTTTTGCATGTTGAGGACATTTTGCGGCTGGAACAGGTAGGCTTTGCGCTGCTCCATCGGCAGACTTTTGATCAATTCCTGCGTCAACTGGCCGATGACCTGCTCCCGTTGCATCGGGTTCATGTTTAACTCTTGGGGGATGTAAAGCATAAACAGTTCATGGGCCGGGTCGTGGTAGAGGATGGGGCTGGCGATGGAGCCACCCATGCCGCAGTTGGGGCAAATAGCCACATTGAGTTGGCCGCTCAAAAGTTGTTGTTTAAGTGGTGGGTTTTGCCCGACATCCACCACCTGGTGTACTTCTGCCAGGTAGGTGGATCGGCAGCTCGGGCAGTTGATTTGAATACGCATGTAACCTCCGGTTGTTGATCGTGTTACTGATCTCTGGGTAGGGAAAATGTAAAGGTTGTTCCGGGGCCGTCGGGGTTGTTGGCAAACCAGATACGGCCGTTATGGGCTTCTACAATTGCTTTGGTCAAATAAAGCCCCAGACCTGTTCCCTCAGTTTTGCGGCTCAGGGCGTTATCCAGCCGGGCAAACTTTTGAAAAATGCGGTGCTGTTCATGTTCGGGGATGCCAATGCCACTATCCCGTACAGAAACCGTTACATGTTGTGGATGTACAGCCCCACTGAGGGTAATGGTGCCGCCATCGGGCGAGTATTTGATGGCATTGCTCATCAGGTTATTGAGGGCCTGGCCTAATCGCCGTTCGTCACCCCAAATGGTGGGAAAATCGGGGGGAAATTCTACCTGGAACTGGTGGTGTTCTGTTTGACTGCTAAATTTGCGGGAGACATCGGTCGCCAGTTTGGGCAACATCACTTCGTCGCTAATTTCCAGGTTAAACGTTCCAGCTTGCAGGCGGGAGGCTTCTAGCAGGTTGTCAATAAGTCCGGTCAAATTATCCGCTTCTTCTTCAATAAATGCCAGCGATTCATCCAATACCTCTGGTGACCAGTGTGCATCGTGGCGGCGTAAGGTGCCTGCATACCCTTTGATGATGGAAACGGGTGTTTTTAGTTCGTGGCTGATGACGGAGATGAAGGTTTTTTGCATCGCTTCCTGTTCCCGGTAGCGGGTGAGGTTACGAACGTTGGCAATGATGTCGGTCATTCGGCCGTTGGCATCCATGAGGGGGGCGTAGGTGATGCCCAGGTTGACGGTGTTGCCATCTGCGTTTTGGTGGCGGCTGTGTAACGGCCGTTCCAACGCTCCTTCTACGTAAATGTGTGCCGCCCCAGGCAACGGCCAACCATTTGCCAGGGCTTTGTACAAATCGGTCTGGGTTTCCAGCTTGCGCCATTGAATGATTTCGTGGTGATAACGGCCGATAACCTCGCTGGCAGGCCAACCTGTGATCTGGCTCATTGCCTTGTTAAAAACGGTAATTCGCAGCGACGGGTCTAAAATCATCACGCCATCCGCGCTTTGTTCCAAAATGGCATCCAGCCGCAGTTTTTCTTTGTTCAGTTGTTGGTACAGGCGGGCGTTTTTCACGGCAATGGCGGCTTGTTCGGCAAACCCACGCAGAAATTCGGCCGTGCCTTCCAGGTAAATGTAGCTGCCTGCATGGAAAATATAGATAAACCCAATGACTTCGTTGCCAATCATCATGGGTAGGCGGGTTAGCTGGGTTAACCCCAGGTTGGCGTTTTGGGCAATGGTGTTTAGGCGGCGGGTGAGTTCGGGAATGGCATCTTGTTCGGCTCCTTCGCGGTAAGGCACGCCACGAATGAGGGGGGCGAACAGGTCTACCAGGTGGGAAGGGATGCCATGAACGGCCGCTACCCGTAACGTTTCGTCATTTACATCAGCCAGCACAATCATCCCAGCACGGCTGGAAACCAACTCCACTGCTGCCCGCAAAATAATGCGTAACACGTCGGGCAGATCAAGTTCGGCCGTTAATGCCCGACTGATTGCCAACAAGTACTCCCGTTGCAGGATGCGTATATCTACCAGAGAACGAGCCATACCAAAGATTGTAACATAGGCCCAAGGGCAGGGCGATAAGAGGTTTAGGCGTGGGGTATAATAAGAAAATTTGTCATGCTGAGGTCTTCCGAAGCATCCCATTCTTCTGGTGGGGACGGGATGCTTCGCTTCGCAGACTACGCTCAACATGACAGTTCAACACAAGAATTTGTCATGCTGAGGTCTTCCGAA
>CAZPEJ010000590.1:0-3639 GCA_964585465.1 uncultured Ardenticatenaceae bacterium | reverse complement strand
AGGAAGAAATCCCACAACAGACCCACTACCTTATCCCGTGCCCCTGGGCCTGGGTGTGTGCCATCCTTGAGAAAATCGCCGCAGTCCCAGGTCAGGCCGTCGTTGCGCGGTGTCAGACCATCGGCCCACAAGTAAGGCCCCCAAGAGAGCCAGGGGGCACGCACTTCCCCTTTGGCCGGGTCAAAATTGAGTTCTGGGTTTCCGTTAATTTGGGCTTCAATCAGCCACTTGACGGCAAACCCAGTCTGATAGGCATAGGGTTCTGGGTTCAAACGGGTGTTGGCATATCCACCATAGGTGCGGCTGGAGAGGTAAAGCATTTTCAGGTTAGGAAATCGTTGCTGGAGCATCTGCACCAAAGTTCGTAACTCTTCTTCCAGCCGTTGGGCATGTTCCAGAAAGGTCTCGTTTTGTGCCGGGTCAGCTTCTTTGAGCCAGATAACCTGCACCTGGGCAGGGGTGACTCCGGCAGTGGTCAGGCTGTTGTCTACCCGTGACCAGTAATCATAGTCGTTGCTCACCATGCGCCGGGCCACTCCGCCAGGCTGCGCCCCATTCACCACCAACACCTGGGGGCTTTTTTCGGGCTGGCTGTTGGCAAATTCAGCAAATTTGCGGAACTCACCCGCCGTGTTAGACATGCCGATGGAGAGGAGAACGATTCGGCCGTTTTCCGGGTCACTTTGTCCGGTGCTGTTTAACGGTTCAATCCTCTCTGCAATTGCCAGCCCGGCCGCCTCGTGGGCGGGGGGGCGAACATTGGCCCCGCCAGGATACAACCCCCCCATGGCCCCTTCATAAAGACCTGTGCCTAAATCGGTAAGAGGAATCAGCCCGGTGGATGTTCCACTACACCCCTGGGGTGTAAACCAGGTTCCGGCGGCTTCGTGTTGTCCATCTGTCTGGTTGTTGGCCTGCCCGCCCTGCCCAAAGTTGTCCAGAAAGTTCTGGATGTCTGTCACCTCGGCAATGCAGGTTTGCCATTGAGGTTGGGCACTTTGTAGCAGAATGCTGTTGCCATCGCGGGCGGCCTGGGCCAGGGTGGTGGCTGTTGCGTCACAAGCGGTGGTAACGGCCGTTACTCGCTCATGAAACTGGCGGCGATTGGCGGGTGGGGAGAGTTGTAACAAGGTTTGGGTGTTGGCATGGAGCAAGGTGGTGTAATCGGCCACCTCTGCCACCCAATCAATGTCCTGAAAATTAGCCACCTCTACCACTGTTTGCAGCGTTGTCACCAAATCAACCGTGACAGCGTGGGTGGTGCGGATGCCGGAAACGTATAGGTGTGGGGCAGGGGTAGTCGTGGGATCACCAGACATGGTGGCGGTAGCTGGCAATATGAACGGAGTGGCGGATGGTACAGGCGGAAGGGAGGGCGAGGCGGCAGAGGCAACCTGGGTTTCGGCAACGGCCGTTCCTACCTGGCTATTCACAGTGGCGGCAATGGTTTCTGGGCTGGGCGGTGCAGATTGACAGGCAACCAGCAGGCCGAGGAACAACGAAAAAAGGATGATGTACTGCTTGGTGTTCATACCCCAAGTATGTCATGAATAACTTGAGAGGTACATTTCGGTCGTGGGTTTCTTCCCATTTTCTGAGAATTGGTTGATATTTAGGGGTGTTACCCCCTATTTCCTATTGAACCACTCTGCCGCCTGTTACATACTGTCTATCGTAAAAACACTCATTTGTAGTACCTAAAACTGTAGTTGTAACTATCCTGACATGCCTTTTAACCTCTGGTAATTCGTGCGGAGTGGTGTAGTTACCTATAGCCTAAAAGGGAGTCTTTTCATGAAGCGAGCAATCACCCTAATCATACTCCTGACAACGGCCGTTATTGGCTTTTCCCTCATGGTGAGCAGAGACACTCAACCCCTCATCATCCAGGCAAAAGACGTAGAAACGGCCGTTGCCATTGCGGAAACCTATCAAGGGCAAGTGCAGGAAAAATTAACCATTATCCATGCCGTCTCCGCCAATATCCCCGTCCATCAAATTGCTGCACTCACCGCCGACCCGCGTACCCAGTTCGTGCAAATAGATGCCCCCATCCAGGCCGCCAGCGGACGAGCCAACGTTCCAGTTGCCTCGTTCCCCCAAGTCATTGGGGCCGATCACGTTTGGGATGCCGGGTTTGACGGAGCCGGAATTGGTGTGGCAATTGTAGACACCGGTATTGCCCAGTTCCCCTGGAACCACGACCGTGTTGTAGCCCGCTACGACGCATTGGACAATGGCACCCGCCAACCCGACCCACACGGACATGGCACCATGATGGCCAGCCTCATCGGCAACTCATTGGAAGACGCTGATGGCAGCATTGGCATTGCCCCGGCCGTTCACCTGATTGATGTGCGGGCATTGGACGCAGAAGGCAAAGGCAGTTCAACCGACATTATCGAAGCCCTGGATTGGGTATTGGCAAATAAAGATGCCTACAACATTCGGGTGGTCAACCTGTCGCTGGTTAGTGGCATCAATGGGCCATACTGGTCAGACCCCCTCAACCTGGCGGTAGAGGCTTTGTGGCAGGCCGGTGTGGTGGTGGTGGCGGCGGCTGGGAATGCTGGGCCAGCCCCTTTGAGCATTTCCGCGCCTGGTAATGACCCATTTGTGATTACAGTTGGCTCTTTTACAGACAATTTCACCCCAGAAGACGAGAGTGATGATTATATCGCCCCATTTAGCGGGGCAGGCCCCACCGAAACAGGTTTTGTGAAACCCGATGTGGTGGCCCCAGGGGCGCACATGTTGGTGATGGTGAAAAATGGGTCAGCTTGGGCCGCCGCAAACCCGGAAAATCAGCTATTTGGGCAGTTTTATGGGATTGCTGGCACATCTAGCTCAACGGCCGTTACCAGCGGGGTTGTGGCTTTGATGTTACAGGCCAACCCCGACATGACCCCCAATCAGGTGAAATACGCTCTCATGGCTTCCGCCCGCCCCGCCCTCTACAGCGATGGCAGCGGGGCATGGAGCATCTTCCAACAAGGAGCTGGACGCATTTGGGCAGAAACGGCCGTTCTCACCCCACCCACTGGTGAAGCAAATACCAACCTCACCCCCGGCGGCACCTACGTAGGCCCCGTCGTTTATCGGGATGGTGCATTTATCCTGGTAGACGAAAATGGCAACCAACTCCCCGAAACCACTGCCTACTCCTGGACAGGGGGTTACTCCTGGACAGGGGGTTACTCCTGGATAGGCGGTTACTCCTGGATAGGTGGTTACTCCTGGATAGGCGGTTACTCCTGGATAGGTTCCACCGATTGGCAGCCAATGGCCGAAGGAGATAACTGGCAAAGTGGTTACTCCTGGACAGGCGGTTACTCCTGGACAGGTGGTTACTCCTGGACGGGTGGTTACTCCTGGACAGGTGGTTACTCCTGGACGGGAGCCTACTCCTGGACGGGGTTGGTGGACGATTAAAAAAACAGATTACCCCTGTGAGGATTTCCAGCTTTTACCCAATACATGATCAACTCCCCACGATGTCCTATGGGCATTGTGGGGAGTTTGTTTTACCATTTTGCCCGATTGTATCGGTAATTTACGGGTGTATGGTTACAATATGTCATTTATTGGTAATATAGAGTAATGGTTGTCAATTGGCGTAAAGTCTACTCCACACTTCTT